>JACORX010000044.1 GCA_016179165.1 Candidatus Rokuibacteriota bacterium
GAGTACGCCTCGCGAGCGGATCCACTCAGCCCTCGTCTCGCGTCGGCCGGCGGCCGCCGCTCATCTCGAACTGCGGGGCGCCGCCTCGCATCTGGACCTTTTTGAGCAGCCTGCGGGTTCTTGGGCATTCTGCTAGAGTTTGATGACGGGGTTCTTGAGACTGCCGATGCCCTCGATGCGCACCTCGACGCGGTCGCCCGGCTCGAGCGGGCCGACGCCGGCGGGCGTCCCGGTGGCGATGACATCGCCCGGCAGGAGCGTCATGACCGCCGAGATGCGGGCGATGAGGTCCTCGACAGGGAAGATGAAGGCCTTGGTGCTGCCGGCCTGGCGGCGCTCGCCGTTGACCCAGGTCTCGATCTCGACGGCGTTGGGCTCGATGTCGGTCGCGATGCACGGCCCGACGGGGCAGAAGCTGTCGAAGGCCTTCGCCCGCGTCGGCTGGCCGTCCCGGCGCTGGAGGTCCCGCGCCGTGACGTCGTTGATGCAGGTGTAGCCGAGTACGTACTCGCGCGCCCTCTCGGCCGGGACGTGGCGGCAGCGCTTGCGAATCACGATGGCCAGCTCGCCCTCGTAGTCTACCTGCCTCGACTGGGACGGGTAGATGATCGGGTCGTCCGGCCCGCAGAGCGCCGACAGCGGCTTGAGGAAGATCCTGGGCTCCTCGGGCAGCGCGAGGCGCATCTCCTCGGCGTGGTCGCGGTAGTTGAGGCCGACCGCCACGACCTTGGAAGGCACCACGGGAGCCAGAAACACCGCTTGCTTAATGGAGTAGCGCTTCCGCGCCTTCTTGAAGGTGCCGTACGGTGTGCCCGAGTACTCGATGATGTGGGTGCCATCGAGGACCCCGTAGCGCGTCGTGCCCGCCGCCTTGAACCTGACAATCCTCATGAGAGCTTGAGGACGTCCTGCATGGTGTAGAGCCCGGGCTTGGCCTGGGCGATGAACCGGGCCGCGCGGAGCGCGCCACGGACGAACGTGTCGCGGCTCTGCGAGCGATGCGTGAGCTCCAGGCGCTCGCCCAGGCTGCCGAAGCTCACCGTGTGTTCGCCGACCACATCGCCCGACCGGATCGAGTGGATGCCGATCTCCTGCTGCGTGCGCTCACCCGGCAGGCCGTGGCGGCCGTACACGCCCACCTTGGTCAGGTCGCGGCCGAGCGCCTGGGCCACGATCTCCGCCATGCGGGCCGCCGTGCCGCTGGGGGCGTCCTTCTTGAAGCGGTGGTGGACCTCGGTGACCTCGACGTCGTAGTCCTCGCCCAGCAGGCGGGCCATGTCTGCCAGAACACGGAAAGCGACGTTGACCGCCACGCTCATGTTGGGCGAGAGCAGGATGGGGATCTCGCGCGCGAGCCGTTCGATTTCTTCACGTTGGGCGGCGGCAAAACCGGTGGTGCCGATGACGGCGCGGCCGTCCCCGCGCGCGGCCATGCGCAGGTGGCCGAGGCTCGCGTCGGGGACGGAGAACTCGATGAGGATGCGGTCGCGGCCGAGCACGCCCTCGGGATCGGCGGTGATGGGCACGCCGGCCTTGCCCACGCCCGCCACTTCGCCGGCGTCCTTGAGGAGCGCGGGGTGGCCCGGGGCTTCGAGGGCGCCCACCAAGCGGAGGTCCTTCTCCTCCTGGACGAGCGCGACGAGACGACAGCCCATCCGTCCGGCGGCGCCGGCGATCACGACATCAGCCATCGCGGGGACTCAGGCCTTGATGAGGCCGTGCTGGACCAGGACGGCGCGGAGCCGCTCCCGGTTTGCCGCGCCCATGGGGCACATGGGCAGGCGGAACTCCGGCTCCAGCATCCCCATCATGCCCATGGCTTCCTTCACGGGGATGGGGTTGGTCTCGATGAACACCGCGCGCGAGAGCGGGAAGAGCTTGAGGTGCAGCTCGCGCGCGAGCTTCCAGTCGCCGGCCAGGGCGGCATGGGTCATCTCCGCGGTCTCCCGCGGCACGATGTTGGCGATGACCGAGATGACGCCGCGGCCGCCGACCGACATGAGGGGCAGCGTGATGTTGTCGTCGCCCGAGAGCACGGTGAAGTCCGGGCCGCAGGCGAGGATGACCTGGGTCATCTGGTCGAGCGAGCCCGAGGCTTCCTTCACGCCGACGATGTTGGGGCAGTCCTTGGCGAGGCGCACCATCGTGTCGGTCTCGACGTTGACCGCGGTGCGCCCGGCGATGTTGTATACGAGGATCGGGATGTCCACGGCCTCCGCGACGGCGCGGAAGTGGCGGTAGAGCCCCTCCTGGGTCGGCCGGTTGTAGTACGGGTTGACGACGAGCGCGCCGGTGGCGCCGGCCTTCTTGGCGTGGGCGGTCAGGTCGATCGCCTCGGCGGTGGCGTTGGAGCCGGTGCCCGCGATCACATGGAGCCGGCCGCGCGCCGCCTCGATGACGATCTCCACCACGCGCTTGTGCTCGTCGTGGCTGAGTGTCGGCGACTCGCCCGTGGTGCCGCACGGCACGATGCCGTCCGTCCCCTGCGCCACGTGCATCTCGACGAGCTTCCTGATCGTGGCCTCGTCGACCTTGCCGCCGCGAAACGGCGTGACCAGCGCGACGATGGAACCCTGGAACATGGGGTGCATAGCGAAGCCCTCCGTTGCTCGGTGCTGTCCGGGAGGAAAAGGTTGTTCCACTCTAGCACCTCAGCCGGAACTACTTCAAGCCCTTGAGTTCAAGGCCGCGGCTTCAAGGCCATGGACTGATGCGGTACTATGGCCGCTCAGCCGCCCGCGGGTACCTGCCCCGGATCGCGGCCATCCCGCAAGGAGGGATCCGCATGAGCGGCACACGGGCGCCCGGCTGGCCCGAAGGGCTCACAGCCAAGATCGCCGCAGAGGTGCGCGAGCGCTTCGGCACGCCGTGCTACGTATACGACCGGGCCGCGCTCGAGGCAGCGGTCCGCCGGGCGCTGGCGTTCCCCGCGCCCTACGGCTTCACGCTACGCTACGCGATGAAGGCCAACCCGAGCCACGGCATCCTGGCGATCTTCCGCGACCTGGGGCTGCACGTGGATGCGTCGAGCGATTTCGAGGTCGAGCGGGCACTCCGAGCCGGATTCCAGCCGCAGCGCGTCCAGCTGACCTCCCAGACGCCCTCGCGGCGGCTCGCGGAGCACCTGCGCCGCGGGATCCTCTTCAACGCCTGCTCGCTCCACCAGCTGGAGGAGTTCGGGCGTGTCGCGGCGGGCGGGGAGCTGTCGGTCAGGATGAACCCCGGCCTGGGCTCCGGATCGACCAAGCGCACCAACACGGGCGGGCCCGCCTCGAGCTTCGGCATCTGGCACGAGTACCTGGGCGAGGTCAAGGCGGTGGCCGCGCGCTACCGTCTCAGGATCACGCGGCTGCACACCCACATCGGCTCGGGGACGGACCCGGAAGTCTGGAAGCGCGCGGCGCGCATGACGCTCGACATCGCGGCACAGCTCGGCGACGTCGGAACCGTCAACCTGGGCGGCGGCTTCAAGGTCGGGCGCATGCCAGAGGAGCCGAGCGTGGACCTGGCCGACGTCGGCGCACACGTCCGCCTCGAGCTCGAGGGCTTCCGCGAGCGCGATGGGCGGGCGCTGCGTCTCGAGCTCGAGCCCGGCACGCTCCTCGTGGCCAATGCCGGCGCCATCGTCGCCTCGTGCATCGACGTCGTGGACACGGGCGGCGACGGCTACCTCTTCGCGAAGCTCGACGCGGGCATGCCGGAGGTGACGCGCCCGTCGCTCTACGGCGCGCAGCACCCGATCGACGTCCTGGCCGAAGGGCGGGAGCAGGCAGCGGTGGTATTCGTCGGGCCCTGCTGCGAGTCCGGCGACATTCTCACGCCCGCGCCGGGCGACCCCGAGGCGCTGGCGCCGCGCTGGGTGCCGCGCCCCCGGATCGGCGACCTCGTGGTCGTCGGCGGCGCGGGCGCGTACTGCGCCGCCATGGCCACGATCAACTACAACTCCTATCCGCAGGCGCCCGAAGTCATGCTCGAGCCCGACGGCCAGTTGACCCTCTTGAGGCGCCGCCAGTCCCCCGAGCAAGTCTGGCAGAACGAAGTCTAGCAGCTCACTCGATTCACTTCGCGCGAGGCGGGCGGGTCCTGTCGTCGGGGGCAGGGGCTGCGCATCCGGCTACGTCACCCACTCGCCCGAATCGCAGCTCTTCGAGCTGCGGGCGGGACTCGGGGGTCCCACTCCGCCGGCCGCGCAGCCCCTGCC
>JACORX010000181.1 GCA_016179165.1 Candidatus Rokuibacteriota bacterium
CTCTTGCTCAATGCCCGCGAGTCGCCCCAGCTCAAGGACAAGCGCGTCCGACAGGCGCTCAATTTGGCCGTGGACCGCCAGGCCATCCTCAAGAATCTCTTCAATGGGCGCGGCCAGCTCCTCAACACGGTCACCGGCCGCAACGTGAACAATACCTTCGACCCGGGCCCCTATCCCTATGATCCGGCGCGCGCCAAGCAGCTCCTGGCCGAGGCGGGCTATGCCGGCGGCCTCGAGATTCAGCTCTGGCAGTCCATCGGACGCTGGACGCTGGCCGAGGAGATGGCGCAGGTCATCGCGGGCTACTGGGAGAAGGTCGGCATCAAGACCAAGCTCCAGTTCCTCGAGTGGGCGGAGTACAACAAGCGTTCGGGCACCTCGCAGTTCAAGGACGCCTTCTACTACGCCTTCATCAACGGCACGTGGGACGCTTCGTACACCGTCCAGCGCTTCAAGCCCGATTTCGCGTCGTTCCGCTACTTCGACGCCTCGGGCGACCTGCTCAAGGCCATTCGCGATTACGAGCAGACCTTCGACGCGAAGCGGCGCAAGGAGCTGGCCGCGACGGCACTGAACGGCCTCCACGACGAGGCCGTCTGGGTCTTCCTCTGGCAGCTCGAGCAGCTGACGGGCGTGTCGAAGAAGGTCAAGGGCTTCAAGATCCGCCCCGACGACTTCATCTGGGCGCGCGACGCCTACGTGGAGGCCTGAGGCGCTTCCGTTCGTCCTCCGCCGTCTCGGCCAGGCCGCCATCGTCGGCCTCGGCGTGTCGGTGGTGGTGTTTGCGCTCGTCCACTTCTCGGGCGACCCGGTCCTGCTCATGGTCTCCCCCGACGCGCCGCCCGACGTGGTGGCGACCATGCGGCAGGCGCTCGGCTTCGACCGCCCCCTCTACGAGCAGTTCGCCCGCTATCTCGGGAACGCCGCCCACGGCGACCTGGGCATGTCTTTAAGGATGAATCGACCCGTTATTTCGCTCATCCTCGAGCGACTGCCCGCGACGCTCCAGCTGACGCTGGCCGCGCTCGTCATCGCCGTCCTCGTCGCCATCCCGGCCGGCATCGTCTCGGCGGTGAAGCGCGGCACCGTGGTGGACCGCCTGGCCATGGCGGGCGCCGTCGCCGGCCAGGCCGTGCCGATCTTCTGGCTGGCGCTCCTCCTGATCGCGCTCTTCGGCGTGCGGCTCCGCTGGCTGCCCGTCTACGGCAGCGGTTCCCTCGCCCACTACGTGCTCCCGGCCGTCAGCCTCTCGACCATCATCATGGGCCGTCTCGCCCGGCTGGTGCGCTCCTGCATGCTCGCGGTGCTGGGCCAGGACTATGTCCGCACGGCGCGCGCCAAGGGGCTGGGCGAGTCGCGCGTCCTCGCCGTTCACGCACTCAGGAATGCGTCGATCCCCATCGTCACCTTGCTTGGGCTGCAGTTCGCCCAGCTCCTGGGCGGCGCGGTGGTGACGGAAACCATTTTCGCCTGGCCGGGCATCGGGCGCCTGGTCGTGGAAGCCATCTTCAACCGCGACTTCCCGGTGGTGCAGGGCGTGGTGCTCGTGGTCTCGCTCATCTTCGTGGCCGTCAATGTCCTGGTAGATCTCTGCTATGCCGTCCTCGACCCACGGATCCGAACGGAGCCGGCATGAGGCGCTCGGGGCCGACATTCTGGTTCGCGGCCGTCTTCCTCGGCGCCATCCTGGCCGTCGCGATCCTGGCGGGCTGGGTGGCGCCGTATACGGCGAGCGAGCAGGACATCGCGCGGCGGCTCCAGCCACCCGGCCTGGGTCCGCATCTCCTGGGCACGGACGAGGTCGGCCGCGACGTGCTGAGCCGGCTCATCTATGGCGCCCGCATCTCGCTCCTGGTCGGTGTCGTGGCGGTGGCGCTCTCCTGCCCTCTGGGCGTGCTGGTCGGAGTCGTCGCGGGCTACTCGGGGCGGCGCACCGACGACGTGCTGATGCGCGTGACGGAGATCCAGCTCGCCATCCCGACCATTCTCCTGGCCATCGCCGTGGTCGCGGTGCTGGGCCCGGGCATCCGCAATGTCATCCTCACGCTCTCGGTGACGGGCTGGACGCTCTACGCCCGCCTCACCCGCGGCGAGACACTCGGGGTCAAGCAGCGCGATTTCGTGCAGGCGGCGCGCGCGACGGGGGCGGGCGACCTTCGCATCATGGCCCGCCACGTGCTGCCGAACGTGCTCTCGCCCGTCATCGTGGTGGCGGTCTTCGCGGTGGCGAACATGATCATCCTCGAGGCGACACTGTCATTCCTCGGATTGGGTGTCGAGCCGGACATCGTCACGTGGGGGCGCATGCTGAACGGCGGGAGGCTCTACCTGAGCACCGCGTGGTGGATCACGGCCCTCCCCGGGCTCGCGATCTTCCTCACCGTGCTCGCGGTCAACCTGCTCGGCGACTACCTGCGCGACTGGCTCGATCCGCGCCTGCGGAATACGCTCCGCAGCGATCACGCCCAGAACCCCGTTTGACCCGTCCGGGGCCCACCCCGTAATATGTGGGCATGGAGACGCTCGATAAC
>JACORX010000176.1 GCA_016179165.1 Candidatus Rokuibacteriota bacterium
CAGTGCGGTTTCTGCACGCCCGGCATGCTGCTCACGGCGCTCGATCTGCTCCAGAGCAATCCCCGACCAACCGAGGCCGAGATCCGTCAGGGCCTCTCCGCGGTGCTCTGCCGCTGCACCGGCTACCAGGGCATCGTCAAGGCGGTGGAGGCCGCCGCCGCCAGGCTTCGCGACACCCGCTGACCTCTGCGGGCCCACCATAGTGGCCCTTCGCCGCGGGGGCGACTGCGGACGGCTGCAGCGCTTGTAACGGGAATACGCGTATAGTCTGAGCGGTCCGAATCGCGATGGCTCAACCGGAGAGCGCCAGCCCGACGAACGTTCCCGCCTCCCCGACGGCGCTGCCCGTCGAGGGCTTCCGGGGCACCCCCGAAGAGATCGAGCGCCAGTGGTACGAGCAGGTTTACCGCGGGCGCGGGGACAGCATGCTCCAGCTGACCTGGCGCGCGGTGCTCATGGGCTCGGTGCTCGGCGGCGCGCTCTCGCTCACCAACCTCTACATCGGGCTCAAGGCGGGCTGGGGCTTCGGCGTGGCGATCACCGCGTGCATCCTCTCGTACGCGATCTGGACCGCGCTGCACCGGGTGGGCATCGTGCGCGCGCCCATGACCATCCTCGAGAACAACTGCATGCAATCCACGGCCAGCTCGGCGGGGTACTCCACCGGCGGCACGCTCATCTCCGCGTTCGCGGCCTACATGCTCATCAACAACAGCACCATGTCCTTGCCCACAATGCTCGCGTGGGTGTTTTGTCTCTCGGTGCTCGGCGTCACCATGGCGATCCCCATGAAGCGGCAGATGATCAACGTCGAGCAGCTGCGCTTTCCGAGCGGCATCGCCGCGGCCGAGACCCTGCGGGCGCTCCACTCGGTCGGGGAATCGGGGATGCGCTCGGCCCGCGCGCTGGGCTGGGCCGGCCTGCTGGCGGTCGTCAGCAAATTCTGGACAGAGGGGCTGGTGGTCGTGAGCGCACAGCTCGCGCCGTTCATGATCGGCACGTGGGTGGCTGCGCTGAACCAGCGCGTCTTCGGCCCCGCATGGATGGGGCGCACGGTGATGTTCTCCTGGGAGCCCATGTTCATCGCCGCGGGTGCCATCACGGGGCTCCACGTGTGCTGGAGCATGTTTCTCGGGAGCGTCACGGCGTGGATGATCTTCGCGCCCGTCCTCCAGCACCGCGGCATCATCGAGGGCTCGGGCTATGCGGCGATCGTGCAGTGGACGCTCTGGGGCGGCGTGGCCTGCATGGTCACGTCGAGCCTGCTCTCGTTCGGCCTGCAGTGGCGGACGGCGCTCCGCGCCTTCACCGATCTTCGGGCGATGTTCGGCGGCGGCCGGGGAGTCGCGGGCGATCCGGTCGGCGCGATCGAGACGCCTGCCTCGTGGTTCATCGCCGGGCAGGTCATCGGGTTCCTCGGCCTGGCGTGGCTCGGCCACCGGACCTTCGGCATGCCGTACTGGCAGACCGCCGTTGCCGTCGCGCTGTCATTCGCCCTCGCGCTCGTCGCGTGCCGCGTCACCGGCGAGACCGACACCACGCCCGTGGGCGCGATGGGCAAGATCACTCAGCTCACGTTCGGCGCGCTCAGCCCGGGCCACATGAACATCAACCTCATGAGCGCCAACATCACCGCCGCCGCGGCGGGTAGCAGCGCGGATTTGCTCACCGATCTCAAGAGCGGCTATCTCCTCGGCGCGCACCCGCGGAAGCAGTTCATCGCCCAGTTCGCCGGCATCTTCGTCGGGACGCTCGTCAGCGTGCTGTGCTTCCGGCTGCTCGTGCCCGATGCCGGCGCGCTCGGCACCGACCAGTTCCCCGCGCCTGCGGCGCAAACGTGGCGCGCCGTCGCCATCGCGCTCTCTGCGGGCCTGGGCGCTCTCGGGTCCGTCAAGATCTGGAGCATCGTCATCGGCGGGCTCGTGGGCATCGTGCTGACACTGCTCCCGAAGATCTTTCCGGCGCGCCGGCACTTCATCCCGTCGCCGGCCGGCGTGGGCCTGGCGTGGACCTTCCACTGGCACTACGGCCTGCTCTTCTTCATCGGCGGCGTGCTCGGCTGGTGGTTCCAGAGGAAGCATCCGAAGCTGTCGGAGGAGCTCACGTTCCCCGTGGCGTCGGGCTGGATCGCCGGCGAGAGCCTGATGGGCGTGGGCCTCGTGATGTGGGAGAATGGGCCGGAGCTGGTGCGCAAGATTCTCGGCCGCTGAGCCTGCCTCAACCCGCGCCGAGTGCTGTCCCCAGCCACCAATCTTGAGGTGCCAATTTGGCACCTCAAGATGGCTTGGTCGTTAGGCCGCCCTGCGGGTGCGGGCGGGCCGGGGTATGCTGGGGCCCCTATGGTCTGGGACCCCGCGCAGTACCTGAAGTTCGCCGACCAGCGTCTGCGGCCGGCGGTCGACCTGTTGAACCGGATCGACACCGCCGACCCGGCGGAGGTCTGTGACCTGGGCGCCGGCACGGGCAACGTGACGCGGTTCCTCAAGGCGCGGTGGCCGAACGCGCGCGTCACCGGCGTGGACGCGTCGCAGGAG
>JACORX010000175.1 GCA_016179165.1 Candidatus Rokuibacteriota bacterium
ACCGCGCGGGGTCCGGGCCTCGCGGCGGATCCCAGGAGGGTGAGCATGGACGAGGCGCTCAGGGAGACCTCGAAGAGGACGGCGCTGCACCCCACCGTGGCGGCCGCCCTCGAGGCCGCGCGCGCCGCCGGCGAGATAGCCATGAAGAACAACCGGGGCGGCTACGAGGTCACCAACAAGGACGACAAGACCACGGTGACCCAGGCGGACCGGGAGGCGGAGAAGGCAATCCGCGCCATCCTGGGGCGGGCCACGCCGGGGTGCGGCTTCCTCGGCGAGGAGTTCGGTCAGGAGGGCTCGACCAGGAGGCGGTGGATCATCGACCCCATCGACGGGACCAAGAACTTCGTCCGGCACATCCCCATCTGGGCCGTCCTGATCGCCCTCGAGGAAGACGGGCAGGTGACGATGGGCGTGGTCCACAATCCGGCGACGGGGGAGCTGTACTGGGCGCGCAAGGGCGAGGGCGCCTGGGCCAACGGCGGGCGCATGCAGGTCTCGACGTGCGCCGCGATGAAGGACGCGTTCCTGATCCACTCGGGCCTGAACATCTTGCGCGCCGCCGGATACTGGGCAGGGTTCGAGCGTCTCGTGGACGCGACGGCTCGCCAGCGCGGCTTCGGCGACTACTACGGCTACTGCGTGGTGGCGGCGGGCAAGGCGGAGATCTACGCCGAGGCCGACCTCAAACCCTGGGACGTGGCGCCGATGAAGATCCTCATCGAGGAGGCGGGCGGCAGGCTCACCGACTTCGCCGGCAAGCCCGACATCTACACGGGTTCGATGCTGGCGACCAACGGCCTGCTCCACGACGAGGTCCTGCGCCTGCTCCGACGCCACCCGCCCGGGATCGGTGAGGCTCCGATGGAGTGGGCTGGGTGAATTAGCGCACGGGTAGGATGCCGCTGAGCCAGCGGCCGACGTCCTCGATCTCCGTCGCGCAGACCGAGTGGGGCATCGGGTACTCCTGCCACTTGACGGCATAGCCGAGGGCCACGAGGTGGTCGCGCGAGCGCGCGGCCCAGGAGAGCGGGATCACCGGATCCTGGGTGCCGTGGGCCATGAAGATCGGCGCGTAGCGGTTCGCCTCGCTCGCCTCCTGCGCCAGGGTGTCCGGGAGTGGAAGATAGGCGGACAGCGCGAGGATCCCCGCGAGGCGCTCCGGGTGGCGAAGCCCGGTCTGGAGCGCGAGCGCGCCGCCCTGGGAGAAGCCGGCGAGAACGATCGAGGCCGCTGCGATGCCCCGCGCGCGTTCGCGAGCGATCAGCGCCTCGATCCGGGCTTGTGAGGCGCGAATGCCTGCCGCATCCTGGCGTCCGTCACCGGTGACGTCGTACCAGGCCCGCATGACGGCCCCGCCGTTGATGGTGACGGGCTGGAGCGGGGCGTGAGGGAAGACGAATCGGACTCCAGGCGCCGCCGGCTGCATCCCCAGCTCGGGGACGATGGGCTCGAAGTCGTGGCCGTCGGCGCCGAGGCCGTGGAGCCAGATGACGGCGGCGCGAGGCTCGCGGCCCGTCTCGATCTCGACCGTCTCGAGCCGGGCGCTCATCCCGCGGTCCAGCCCCGGGTGAGCGCCCGCACCTTCTCCATGAGCGCGTCCTGGTCGAGCAGGGTGAGCCTCTGCTCTTTCACGACCCGGCGCCCATGGACCCACACGTCGGTGATGGCCTGGGGCGACATGGCGTAGACGACGTTCTTGAGCAGGTTCGTGGGCGGGTGGAGCGACGGGTGACCGAGGTCCACGGCGACGAAATCGGCCAGCATGCCGTGCGCGATGTCGCCGACCTCGATGTCGAGGAGCCTGCCGCCGTCGAGCGTCCCCATCTGGAACGCGCGCTCCGCGGGGACTCGGGTGCCGTCGAGATGCCTCAATTTCTGGAGCAGCGCGGCCATTCGCATCTCCTCGAAGACGCTGAGGCGGTTATTGGTGCAGCCGCCGTCGGTGCCGAGGCCGATGCGCACACCGGCGTCGAGGAGCTCCGTGATCCGGGTGATGCCGTCGCCCAGGATCATGTTCGACGACGGGCAGTACGCCAGAGCTGCCCCGCGCTCGCCCATCAGCCGCACCTCGTCGTCGTCGAGCCAGACGCAGTGGACGCCGATCATCCGCTCCCCGAGCACGCCGAGCTTGTCGAGGTACCGAATGGGCGTGGCGCCGTGCTCCGCCAGGGTGCGCGCGCCCTCCTCCTGCCCTTCCGCGACGTGGATGTGGAAGGGGGTGTCCGCCGATTGGGCGACCTCGAAGCCGGCGCGGACCATGGCGGGCGAGGCGCCGTGCGGGCTGTGCGGCGCCGGCTGGACGCGCACCAGCGTGTCCTGCGCATGCTTCTCGATGAGGTCAGCCGTCCGCTTCGCCGCGTCGGCCGGTGTCTCGCGATAGCGCGCCGGCGCCCCCTCCCAGTCGTACATGGTCCTGGCCAGGACCAGCCGGATGCCCACGTCGCGCGCCGCGTGGATCACGGCTAGGGCGTTGTCGTTGCCGCCGTCGTGCAGATAGAAGAAGTCCACGCACGTCGTGGCGCCGTGGAGCAGCATCTCGGCGAAGGCGAAGGCCGCCCCGAGGTAGATGCCGTCGCGGTCGAGCCGCGCCGAGTAGGGATAGAGGACGCGGTCGCGCCAGGCCATGAAGTCGAGATCGTCGCCGAGCCCGCGCAGCAGCGACTGGAAGGTATGGCAGTGGGCGTTGACGGTGCCGGGGAGGAGCGCCTTGCCTGGGAGTCGCACGCCGCCCGCCGGGTCCGCGGCCGGCGCGATGGCCCCGATGCGCCCGTCAGCCACGTCCACGGCAAGCCCGGGCCGGAAGCAGCCGTCGACATAGACGAACTCAGGCAGGAGGCGCATCAGCGCGTGTATTCTACCGCGCCGCCGCGCGCTACTCGGCCGGAAACGTGACGACGTGGATCGCGGGCACCTCCAGATGCACTCGCGTCCCCACGGTGAAAGCGGCGGAGGACGGCTGCGAGGAGTGAACGCGGTCTCCCGACGGCAGACCGAGGCAATAGAGCGTCTCGGACCCGCGGAAGTCCCGGCGGAGAATGATTGCCTCGCCGTCATGCCCGGCGACGAACGTCACGTCGTCCGGCCGGAGCATCACCCTGACCCGCTCACCAGGCGCGCGAGCCTGGACGTTCGCGAATGTGCCGATCTCGGTCACGATTCCCTCGGGTGTCACGATCCCCGGGAGGAAATCCGCAGCCCCGACGAATTCGGCGACGAAGCGCGTCGCCGGGGCGTGGTAGATCGTTTCCGGCGCGCCCAGTTGCTCGAGACGACCGCGGTCGAGGACGCCGACCCGGTCAGCGATCGTGAAGGCTTCTTCTTGATCGTGTGTCACGAAGATCGCCGTCGTCCCGGTTGACCGGAGGACCCTCTCGACTTCGTCGCGCATCTGCGCGCGGAGATCGGCGTCGAGGTTCGAGAACGGCTCGTCCAGCAGCAGCAGCGCCGGCGCCGGGGCGAGGGCCCGCGCCAGCGCGACCCGTTGCTGCTGGCCTCCCGACAACTCGTGCGGGTACCGGCGCCCGAGATCCGCGAGTCCGACGAGGTGGAGAATCTCGCGGATCCTTTCCCCTCGCACCGCCCGCGTGAGGGCGTGGAGGCCGAACGCGACATTCGCCTCGACGGTCAGATGAGGAAAGAGCGCGTAGTCCTGGAACACGATGCCGACCTGCCGTTGCTCGGGCGGCACCGCGATCATCCGCTCGTGCCCGGCCTCGACGACAAGCCGACCTCCGAGCATGATCCGGCCGTCGTCGGGACTCTCAAACCCCGCGATGAGACGCAGGATTGTCGTCTTGCCGCTTCCAGATGGGCCGAGGAGGGCGAGAATCTCCCCACGCGCGATGGCGAGTGAGAGTCTATCGACGGCCGGCGGGCGGTCTGGATGAAAGCGCTTGGTCACCTCGGACAGGACCACCAGCGACATCGGATCAGCGGCGCCAGGCGTCCGACGTGAGACGCGACGCCAGGAACAGTGGAAAGAAGCCGACGGCGACGATCGCGAGCGCGGGAATCGCGGCATCGGCCCACATCGATTCCGACGTGCGCTCCCAGACCTCGATCGCGAGGGTTTTCATCCCGAGGGGGCGGAGGAGCAGGGTCGCGGGCAATTCCTTCATCACCTCGACCCAGACCAGGATAAATGCGGTGAGGACGCTACCCCGCATGAGCGGCAGGTGGATGCGCCGGAGGGTGCCGCGGACACTGACGCCGAGCGAGCGCGCCGCCTCGTCGAAACTGGACGGGATTCTTCCCAGACTGGCGTCAAGAGTCTGGAAGCCGATCGTCAGAAAGCGCACGGCGTACGCGAGCAACACGGCACATGCAGAGCCCGTGAGCAACAGGCCCAGGCGTCGCCCGAGCGCCCACTCGGCGACGACACCGAGGATCCCGTCGAGCCAGGCGATCGGAGCGAGGACACCCACCGCGATCACCGCGCCGGGCAGCGCGTAGCCCATCGAGGACCACTGCGCAGCAAACCGCACACTCGGCGAGGGATGGAGGCGGCGTGCATATGCGACCGTGAGCCCCAGAACGCATATCATCACCGCGGCCGCGCCCGCGAGCAGAAACGTCGCGCCGAGCCAGGCGACGAAATCGGGGCTCAGGCTCCAGCTTCGGATGACGTCAGCCGCCCATAGCAGAAGCTGCCCGATCGGCAAGACGAACGCAAGCACGAGCACCAGGCCACACACGACGGTCGCGGCTGCGGCGGGCCAGCCGCGGAGCGAGACGGGATCGACGCCGGGCCCTCGCCGCTGACTCTGCGTGAAGCGTCGCCGGCCGCGCAGCGCGCGCTCGAGGAGCAGGAGCGCGAGAGCAAAAGCGAGCAAGAGGCTCGCGAGCTGTGTCGCCGCCATCCGGTCGAACATCCCGTTCCACACGCGGTAGACGGCTTCCGTCAACGTGCGATAGCCGAAGATCGACACCGTCCCGAAGTCCGCGAGCGCCTCCATCATCGCGAGTGACGCGCCGGCGACGAGCGACGGGCGCGCCATGGGCAACACGACTGCGAAGAACGCGCGCGGACGCGACCGGCCGAGACTCCGCGCGGTCTCCAGCGTCGCCAGTCCCTGCTCGCGAAAGGCCGTGCGCGCGAGGAGGTAGACATACGGATAGAAGACCAGCGTCATCATGACGGCCACGCCCGGGCCCGAGCGGAGCTCGGGAAGCCGTGCCGCGTCCCCGAACCACTGCCGCAGCGCGGATTGAACCGGTCCCGCGAAATCGAACAGACCGAGGAACGCGAAGCCGATGACGTACGCGGGGACCGCGAGCGGCAAGATCAGCGCCCATTCGAAGAGGGCGCGCCCGGGGAACCGATATGCCACCACGAGCCAAGCGAGTCCGGCGCCGAGGGTCAGGGTCCCGGCGCCGACGCCCGCGACCAGCAGGAGCGTGTTCATCGTCAGCTCGGCAAGCTGCGTACGCCACAGATGCGCCCAGACATCAACAGCCGGTTCGCGCCACGACGCGAGCACCGCGAGCAGGGGGACACCCACGAGGGCGGCAATCCCGCAGGCGGCGAGCGTCCAGGGCGACAGCCGGCCGACGATGGGCTTACTTGTAGCCGACGCGATCAGCAAGCCGCGTGGCCGCCGCCTGAAATTCGCCCGCGGACGCGACGTTGATGTCGTCCTGCTTGACCGGCCCCCAGGCCTTCACGATCGGATTCACCTCGGCCTTGGGATTGGCGGGGAACTCGAGGCT
>JACORX010000193.1 GCA_016179165.1 Candidatus Rokuibacteriota bacterium
GAAGCCCTCCTGCGAGGTGGACCGGACGAAGTGGACGTTCTTGAGGTCCACCATCCGCTCCTCGATCGGCTTGGAGAAGTAGATCTCCATCTCCTCGGCGGAGAGGCCCGGCATCATCGAGACCACGGCGACGATCGGGCTCTCGACGTACGGCATCATCCGCCTGGGCATCTGGAAGAAAATGACCAGCGCGGAGAGCAGCGCCACGCCCAGGTAGAAGGTGACGACGATATACGGGTGCTCGATGGACCAGCGGCTGATGTTGCCGCGGCCCCGTCCCGGCGCAGCTTGAGAAGGCGCGATTTCAGGGCTCAATGCAGTCCCCCATCACGACCGCTGCGCAGGTTCCCGGCTTCCACGGGCGCTGAGGATCCTCGACCACCTCCACGACCCCGTGAAGGGTCGTGGTCGTCTTCGTGGCGTAGATATGCACGACGTAGGGGTGCGTCCCGGGGCGGTGGAACACGGCCCAGAATGGGCCGGTCCCCGGGATCTGGACGACGTGGTGCTGGCGGGGATCCACTCCAAACTCCACGTGAACGGGCAAGTCGACGCGTTTCACGAAGTTGACGCGTTGGCCCATCGTCGCGCGGAATACGTGCGGTTCGATCGCGTTCCCCCGAATCACGATCTCCTCGTCCGCGGGCCACGCGGGCGGCACTCGTGCAACCCCCCCGATCAGCGCCACTCCGAGCGCAACTCGAGCAACCAGCTTCATGACGCTCATAATTCCTCCCTCAGGACCGGCTGGAGCGTTAGGGCTTGGCCCTCTCGCCACACCGAGATCTCGATGGCCGCGCCGACGCGGTGCCGTGACAGCGCCTCATGGAGATGGTGCAGGTCCCGGACGGGCTTCCCGGCGATGGCGGTGATGACATCGCCGGCCTGAAGCCCCGCCGCCTCACCCGCCCCGCCCGGCTCGACGCGGACGACAAGCGCGCCCCGCTCCATCGGCAGCTCATTGGCGTAGGCTACCTGCGGGGTCACGCTGACGGCCACGACGTCGAGGGAGGCACGCACGACCCGGCCGTGGGCCAGCAGAGTCCTGACGATGGGCTTGATGGTGCCTGTCGAGATGGCGAAGCCGATGCCGTGGGCGGAGGCGATCACCGCCGTGTTGATCCCGACGACCTCACCCCTGAGGTTCAGGAGGGGGCCGCCGGAGTTGCCGGGATTGATGGCGGCATCGGTCTGGATGAGATTATGGAGCATCGGCAGCCCGGGCTGCTCCATGCTCCGCCCAAGGGCGCTCACCACACCGACCGTCACCGTGGGCCCGCCCTCGATCCAGAGTGGGCTCCCGATCGCCACGACGGTCTCGCCCACGGCGAGCTTGGACGAGGCCCCGAGCCGCAGCGCGGGCAGGCCCCTGCCCTCGATCTTGAGGACCGCCAGATCGGTGAACCGGTCGGCCCCGACCAGGGCCGCCCGGAAGACCCGTCCGTCGGTCAACGCCACCTTGATCTCCTCGGCTCCTTCGACCACATGAGTGTTCGTCAGCACGTGCCCCGAACGGTCGAGAAGGAAGCCCGAGCCCAGCCCGCGAGTCGACGCCGGCTGGTTGAACTGGTCGTATTCGATCCGGCGCGTCGTGATGCTCACGACGGCGGGCAGCGCGCGCGCCACGATGCGCGGCACGAGCGAGCTGCCGGCGTCGTGCGTGCGCGACTCGGCATCCGTCACGCTCGCGAGCATGGCGGCACCTGCCAAAACGACCACTCCAATGAACGACCAATGCCGCATGGCTCCTCCTCGGAACTGCGGGGTGCTCGGAGTGACCTCGTGTCCCCCGCACGGGACAATCCATCTCCGCGCTCGCAGGAGGAAACCCTGCGAGCCGGCAGAGCTCACGCCACGGCTCAGCGAGACGAGGTCAGACGATCGGGAACTACGCGAAGCGGCTTCGACGAGGAGGGGGCTTGGGGACGGAGAGCGGAACTGCGGCGAACGCGGGTCGCCCGAGACTCGCGGCGAGCCCGTGAGGAAGGAACCCCGCTAGCGGCAGGATAACCGCCGAACCCAGGAGAACAAGGGCGCAGAGTTCCTGGAACATCGCCTGATCGCCCATGCCATCCTGGCCGACACAGCACAGACCTGCGCCGAGCATGATCAGGACGAGGGCAACTATCGCTGCCCTGTTGCACGACGGCCCGAAGAGATCACGGTTCCACATGAAATCCCTCATCGAAAGTATAGAGCAAGGCGGGTGCCACGCTACGTCGAATCATGGGCGCGCCGTAAGCTATGGGAAATGAAGAGAGACGGGCGACGGCCCAAGGGACCCCAAAGCGTGCGGCCGGGGCGCGTCTGCCCCACCAAGGTGCCATGCCGCCCCATGAGAGCTGCCACCATCAGCGAGACGTTCATGGCCTGAGGAGCGCAGCGATCAGCCGGCGCCCCGACTCCCCGGTCCAGTCCCGGCGGCCGACTGCCCGCCCGATGATCTGAAGGCGCCGATCCACGATGTACACGGTCGGGGTCGCCGTCGCCACGTAGGCGCCGGATACCTCTCGGTCAACGTCAAGCACCACGGGCGCGGTGTAACCCCGTGCCTTCACCGCTCGGCGCACGATCTCGGGGGCCTCTCCCATGTTCACGAGCAGCAGGACGAAGCCACGTCCCTTGAACTCCTCGTACAGCGCGTTCATCGAGGGCAACTCCCTCGTGCAGTGGGGTCACCAAGTGGTCCAGAAATAGATCATCACCGCCCGGCCCTCGTAGTCCGCGAGCCGGACTGACGCTCCCTTCACGTCAGGGAGCACAAACGGAGGCGCACCGGCCTCGCGTGACGGCACCTGGATGAACAGTTCCCGCAATAGGCTGCGGACTTCCTCACTGACCGCCAGCGACGTCGCCGGCGCGACGAGAGCGGCGGCGAGCCCGAGACAACCGATCACCCTCACGAACCGCGAGATCACCGACTGCTCAGCTCTCATGACGCAGAGGATTCCGGGCGGATGACAGGCGAGCCATCGGAGCGACCGCCGAAGCCGCTTTCTCCCCTCTTCCGAGTTACGGGACAACGCGCCCCGCCCGGAAGGTGAACCGGAATTCCGCCTGGGTCGGCTTCCGCCACAGGTCCTTGCTCTTGGGGCTGCGGGCGAAGGTAGGCGGCTCCACTGTGACCGTGGCCACGTAGGCGCCGTCCCCGGGCAAGGCCCCGTTGGCCGCGTAGTGCAGGCCGCTCCCGCCCCACATGGGATGGAGCTCTTTCTCCACGGTCTTGCCGTTGCTCGTGTTGACGACCCGGAACTTCACCCCGGCGTAGGGGAGCCGGGTCTTGGACCCTGGGTCTTCCGGCTTCACCTCGAAGTGGTGGATGTCGCCAGCCTCAGGCTTCATCTCCATCCACATCCCGTGCATGGGCATGAACATCGCCTGGGCCGGCTCGATCTCCAGCTTGATGATCATCTCGCCCGCTTCCTTGACCCCGATCAGCACCGTCTCCTTCGCGGGGTCCTTACCTTCGGCGGCCACGCCCACGGCCGTTACCAGCAAGACGGCTGCCACGACGATACTCCCTGCCAAGACGCCCTTGGCCTTCCCCTGCTGCCTCATTGTTCGCCCTCCTCCTTTTCGAGGTTTCCGGCCATCGAGGTACCGTCCTCCGCCTCGGCCTACACTCATCCACTTTCCTCACTGCACCCGTCCTTCCCGGGGACGACTTGGTTGTTGAACCCGGTCCCGAGCACCCCGGCTCCGTCGGCCACCAAGGTGATGCTCTTCCCCTTGCCTGGGCGGACTCTTCAACCCTCTTTGGCCTCGGGCATCCCTCACAAGTACTTCTCGATGAAGGCAACGACGCGGGCTTCGTCGACTTGCTCCATCGCCTCCAGCCGGCCAAGCGTGGTCAGGGCGATCCGCGGACTCATCCGGGGATAGGGAGCAAGGTAAACGCCACGTGGATACCGCTCCACGATTCGCGTCAGCTTCGCCACGACCTCGGGGCATGAAGCGCAGTTGTACTGAACCAAGATCCCGGGGCGATCCGTCCGCTCCCCGGGCTCCCGATGCTCCACGATGTGCCGCTGGATCGCCTCGGGAATCGGCTGAGCGCAGATCCGGCATGGCGGATAGGACTCGACGTGGTCCTGCATGCCGGTGGGCGGGTAGACCTTGGCCCTCACCCCCTGCGTCACGACAACAGCGCCACCTCCCGCGACCAGCAGGCCAAGGGCCGCGTACAGACCCCAGCGCCTCGCGAACCGTCGAACGCCTCTTCGGCGCCCGGCCGCGAGCCGTTCCTGGAGTTTCCTCTCCTTTCTGATCCCCCGTTCCTCGCTCTTGCTCATGGCGATCTCTTCGCGGGTGGCGCATCCTGCGTGCCCTTGAGCCGCTCCCGCGCTCGGAACACGTAGTCGCGGGCGGCGACGCCGTCCGGGGAGTCGGGCATCAGCGAGGCGATCCGCTCCCACACGGGAATCGAAGCCGCATAGTCGCCCTTGATGTCGAACAGTGTCTGCCCCTTGCTCCAGAGCGCGTGGAGGTTATCCGGGGCCATGGCAACCGCCCGATCCAGCTGGGCCACCCCCTGCTCTACGCGGCCGATGCCAGCCAGGGATACGCCGAGGTGGATCAGGGCCTCCAGGTTGTGCGGATCGTCCCGGAGAATGCGCTCGTAGAGCGGGATAGCCCGCGCGAACCGGCCCGCCTCGACGTCGGCATGGGCCGCCGACGGATCGGCCGCCCGGATCCCGGCAACAGGCGCCGCAGAAGGCATCGGCATCCCGGGCATACCGCCGCCCGGTCCACCCGTTATCGTCATGCCCTCCATACGCGGCTGGATGAACGAGCATCGATACGCCTCCTCTGTGAACCGCTGAGCGGAAGCCGTGTGTGCGGCCGGGAGCGCGCAGTCCCAGCACCCGATGATCCGGGCCTCCGCGGGAGGTGCAGAGACTAGCGCTGCCGCTTCGTCACTCAGGAATCAAGCCGGACGGATCTCTCACGCCGGCTGTCCCGAGGTGACCGCGGGACAACGGCGAGGGAGAGGACTACGAGGAATACTCGGGAGGCTGGAAGAAGAAGACAGGCCGACGCAGCGGTCGCCGGGGATCGGGCTGGGGCGCCAACCTGCCCATCAGCGGCACGAACGGGAGAGCTGCCGCAAAGACAGCCGTCATCATGGGCACGCCGCAGCCCAGCACGTGGGAAACCGCGGCGGTCGATTCCTCGCCGAGCCAGCGATCGCCGTGCGCCGCGCAAGCGACCAGCCCGGCCATCACGATACACAGCAGAACGATCATCAACACTCGCTTCATGTGCCCCTCTCAGGTATCTCCCCCGATATCATGGCTCGTCGCGCCTGTCAATTTCTTGTCACGCTCCTGCGATCGTCGCTCGGTGTTGCCCAACGCGGGACGCGCCCACCAGCTTGAACGTCAAGTGGTTGAACGGGCCCCGAGCCACCGAAAGCGCCACCGTGCGTCTCGGTAAGCGCGGTGAAACCGGACAGATCGGCCATCAGGAACGCGACTTCGACCTCCCGCGCGGCTCCCACAGCTCCCTCGATCAACGATTCCCGGCGGCCGGACGCCCGCGGGAGGGGATGGTCTCGTGGGACTCCCGCGACGCATCGCTCATGGCGTAAAGATCTCGTTGACCGCCGATGCGGAGCCTCCAGGAGCCGGGCCGCCTGAGATCACGTAGATGCGGCCGCCCATCGCGACCGCCCCGAGACCGTGTCGGGCGGTCGGCATCGGGGTATACGTGCCCCAGCTGTCCAACCTCGGGTCGTAGGCCTCCACCTGGTTGAACGTCCCCGCGGTCGCCTCCCCGCCGAACACGAAGATCTTCCCGTCGAGGACCGCTGCCGCGATTCCGCTCCGCGCCGTCGGCATGGGCTTCCGCGCGCGCCAGCGGTTGGTGATGGGATCGTACTCCTCGTTGACGGCGAGATTCCTGGCGTAGCTCCCATCGATCCGGCCGCCGATGGCATAGAGCCGGCCGTCCACGGCGGCCACGGCCAGATGGTCCCGCGGTGTCGGCAGGGGCGCGAGCGCCGCCCATCGGTCCGTGGCGAGATCATAGACCTCGTGCGCTCCCGTATTGCGTCTCCCCCGCCCGGCCCCACTCACCACGTGGATCTTCCCACCGAGCACGGCGGCTGCGAGCGCCCCACGTGGCGTGGGGAGAGGCGCCCGAGTTCGCCAGCGGGTGGTGGCCGGATCGTATTCGTAAACCGATTCGACCGGAGACCAGCCATCCGCATAGCCGCCAAGCACGAGAAGCTTCCCGTCCATCCCCACGGCGGCCGCGTGATGCAGCGCCCGGGGGATCGGGGCGCCGCGACTCCAGCGGTCGGTCGCCGCATCATAGATCTCCAACTCGCCTTCCCCGGCGAATCCGCCCACGACGTACACCTTCCCCGCCAGTTCGGCGAGCGCGATTTCCGAGCGGGCAGACAGCGCGGGCGCGCCGGTCGCCCACCGCCCCGGCGTCTGGGCGACGGCGAGCGACAGCCATCCGGTCCACACGACTCCGGCCGCGAGGGCCGACCATCCCAGGAACCTTCGTTCGAGTTTCATGGCGCCTCCTTCCCCGGTCGTCGCGGCGCTCCCACGTCCAGGCTTCTCGGGGGCGCCGGCTCCGCGCAAGCGATCACAAGACAAGATGGGCCTCAGAACTTTCCGCTGTCGTCGGCCGCGAATAGCTCGATGTGCTTCCTGACGAGGCTGTTACGCGGGTCGCACCAGGACAAGGCGCCGCCACATCTGGTGAACGACCGCTGCCGCGAGAACCGAAGCCCCCGCGACCGCAACGTAGATGCGGACGGGCTCGTAATACGTCAGAAGCGCTTCGCCGCCGAACAACAGCATGAGAATCTTGTTGCAGGTCGGGCACGCGATTCCCAGAAACCCCATGACGCCGCCGAGTCCTGCCGGACCCGTCGAACAGGCCGGAACCCTCACCATCACATAGACGCCGGTAAGCACCGACATCAAAGCGAGCAACGCCATCTC
>JACORX010000178.1 GCA_016179165.1 Candidatus Rokuibacteriota bacterium
CGTCAGGGACGTGATCCCCAAGGACACCATGACGGTCACTGAGGCGTCGACGTATCTCCCCATGGATGTCGAGACGCTCAAACGTATGGCGGCTGAACGGCGCATCCCGGCGCTCGAGCAGGACGGCCAGTGGGTATTCTCCAAGAAGTCGATAGACAAGTGGCGCACGCGTAGCCGGGCCTGATGGACCGCGAGCGTGCCTGGCTCCTGCTGACCGAGTTCACCAGGTCCGACAGCCTCCGCAAGCACGCGTTGGCCGTCGAGGCCGCCATGCGGGCCTACGCGTCGCGCTACGGCGAGGACCCCGAGACGTGGGGCGCCGCCGCCATGCTCCACGATTTCGACTACGAGATGCACCCGGCGGCGCCGCAGCATCCGATGAAGGGGGCTGAGATCCTGCTGGCGCGGGGCGTGCCGGCCGGCATCGTCCACGCGGTCCTCGCCCACGCCGACTACTCGGGGTACCCGCGGGTTTCCCTTCTCGACCGCGGGCTCTACGCCTGCGACGAGCTCTCGGGCTTCATCACCGCCTGCGCGCTGGTGCGGCCCGGACGGGCCATCGCGGGGCTCGAGCCGGCCTCGGTCAAGAAGAAGCTCAAGGACAAGGGCTTCGCCCGCACCGTCAATCGCCGGGACGTCTACCGCGGCGCCGAGGAGCTGGGCGCGGACCTCGACGAGCATATCGGCTTCGTGATCGGCGCCCTGGTAAAGGTGGCGCCGAGTATCGGTCTCGCGGGACCCGCCGCGTAGTCCTGCCGTGGGCCAGGAGGTCGCGCCCCGAACGATCGTCCATGTCGACATGGACGCGTTCTACGCGGCGATAGAGCAGCGCGACCGGCCGGAGGCCCGAGGCCGCCCCGTTATCGTCGGCGCCGACCCGCGAGGGCGCGGTGTCGTCTCCGCCGCTTCCTACGAGGCGCGCCGCTTCGGCGTCCACTCCGCCATGCCCATCGGTCGGGCGTTCCGCCTCTGCCCCGAGGGCGTTTTCCTCCCCGTGGACATGGACAAGTACGCGGGCGTCTCGCGCGAGATCATGGCCGTCCTCGCCGGCTTCACGCCGCTCGTGGAGCCGCTGTCGATCGACGAGGCGTTCCTCGACGTCACCGCGAGCCGCGCGCTCCACGGAGACGGCGCGACCATCGCGCGCGCGATCAAGGCGCAGATCAGGGCGAGCGTGAGCCTCCCGGCCTCCGTGGGCGTGGCCTCGAACAAGTTCGTCGCCAAGGTCGCCTCGGATCTCCGCAAGCCCGACGGCCTCGTCGTCGTCGACCGCGGCGGCGAGGCCGCGTTCTTGGCAAAGCTGCCGGTTTCCCGGCTCTGGGGCGTGGGCAGGGTCACCGGCGAGGAGCTCGAGAGCATGGGCATCCGGACGATCGGTCAGCTCGCGCTGACGCCTGACTCCAACCTCCTCGCCCGCTTCGGCAAGCACGGATCCGATCTTCTGGCGCTGGCCCACGGCCTCGACGACCGCCCAGTCGAGCCCGGCGCTGCGCCGAAATCGATGGGCGCCGAGGAGACTTTCGAGCGCGACACGCGCGACCTGGAGCTCCTGCGGGCGACCCTGCGCGGGCAGAGCGAGCGGGTCGCGCGGGAGCTCCGGGCCGAAGGCTATGCCGGCCGGACGGTGACGCTCAAGCTCCGCTTTGCGGATTTCTCCACCATCACCCGCGCACACACGGACGATCCGACGCAGGACGGCCTCGGCATCTTCCGCAGGGCGGACGCCCTCTTCGGTCGCGTGAGGTTGACGCAGGCCGTCCGGCTCATCGGCCTGTCCGTGTCCGGACTGGGGCCTGCGGGCGCGGGGCAGCTCTCGCTTCTCGACCCTGACGCACTGCGTAGGGAGCGCCTGGCCCGGGCGGTGGACCGCCTCGCGGCGCGCTTCGGCGAAACGACCGTTCGGCCGGCGAGCCTGATGGGCCGCCGGCCGCGGGGGCGGGGGGAGACGCCCGGCGGGCAAGGTCGTTGACTTTGCCGGGGTCGATTCCTATACTCGCCTCACTTTTCCACCGCTCCGCGCACGCCCGTACCCAGGACGCACACAGCCCGTGAATCGAGGAGGCTCGCTCATGAGAATCAAGACGCTCGCCGTCGCACTGCTCGCCGTGGCCCTGGCCGCCGGTTTGGCCCACGCACAGGGCCGGGCGCCCGGCGTCACCGATACGGAGGTCGTGATCGGGCTGACCACCCCGCTTTCCGGGCCGGCCGCAGTCTGGGGAACCACAGCCCTCGCTGCCGAGGCGTGGGCCAAGTACATCAACGAGCAGGGGGGCGTGCAGGGTAGAAAGATAAAGACGGTCGTGAGGGACGACAGCTACAACCCGGGTAAGGCCGTCGCGAACGTGAACGAGTTCAAGGATTCCGTGTTCGCAGTGGTGGGGCTCTTGGGCACGGCCGTCCTCAACGCCAACAAGGACCACATTGCGGAGGCGAAGCTTCCGACGATCTGGCCCTACGGCAACCCGCAGGTTTTCGCAAAGCAACCCAGGGAGAAGCTTCGCACCGTCTTTATGGTCTATCCAGACTATGCCGACGAGGGCGAGTTCCTCGTTCAGCAAGCGGCGAAGCTCGAAGGAGCGAAGAAGGTCGCGGTGTTCTTCCAGAATGACGACTACGGAAAGGGCGGCTTGGAGGGCGTGAAGCGGGGGCTGAAGAAGCTGATGGGTGTGTCTGTCGTCGGCGAGGTCTCTTACGAGGTGACGGATCGGGAACTCAGTACCCATGCGCTCAAGGTTAA
>JACORX010000179.1 GCA_016179165.1 Candidatus Rokuibacteriota bacterium
CAGGCCGAGGAGATGCTGCGGGTCGCCCTGCGTCTCGACCCCGGACTCACCGGCGCGCTCATGAACATGGGGGCGCTCAGGGCCCAGGAAGGGCACTACACCGAGGCGCTCCACTACTTCCGCAAGGCGTACGCCGGCAATCCCAAGTTCGCCGACCTCGCCAGGAACTATGCGCTCGCCCTCGTCTACGAAGCTGGCGAGCAGCGCAAGGCAGGCCGCCGCCTGGAGACCATGGCGCTCCTCCAGGAAGCCCTCGCGGTGCAACCCGCCAACGAGCAGGCGCAGGAGGCGCTCGATGCGCTCTTGGCCGGCCGGCCGGCCCCTGGGCCCCGGCGATGAGCGGGGCCCTCTCGATGCTCCGTCGCGTCGGCGCGCCCTGCCTGATATTCGCCGCGGCCTTCCTCACCTTCCTCCCGGCGCTGAACGCCGATTTCGTCGACTCGTGGGACGACTACGACAACGTGGTAAACAACACGGGCGTCCACGGCCTGCGGGCCGCGCAGCTCAGGTGGATGTGGACGGGCACGGTCGGCGGCCACTGGATCCCGCTGACGTGGATGAGCTTCGGGCTGAACTACGCGCTCGACGGGGTCAACCCACGCGGCTATCATCTCCTCAACCTGCTGTTGCACGCAGCCGGCGCCACGGTCTTCTTCTTCATCGTCCGCCGGCTGCTGCGCGCCGCCGGGTCGGCCGCCGCCGAGTCCGACCTGTCCGTCGGGGCGGCCTTCGCGGCGTTGCTCTTTGCGGTCCATCCGTTGCGTGTCGAGTCCGTCGTGTGGGTCACGGAGCGGAAGGACGTTCTCTGCGGGTTCTTCTTCATGCTCGCGGTCCTGGCCTATCTGCGTGCCGCGGGGGGGGCGACTCTCCGGCGAGGGTGGACGTACGCATCGCTCGCCGCGACCGCGGCCGCGCTGCTGTCGAAGGCGGCCGCCCTACCGCTGCCCGCCGTGCTTCTGCTCCTCGACGTCTACCCGCTCGGGCGAGTACGGATCATCGGCTGGCGGCGCTGCCTGCTCGAAAAGCTCCCGTGGGCCGCGGTCGCGGCCATCGGCGCCTTCATCGCGCTCCGGGTGGTGCTCATGGGCAACATGGTGACGGGCTACGAGACGTACGGCCCGGGCTCCCGCGTCGCAATGACCGCCTACACGTTCAGCTTCTACCCGGCGCGCTGGCTCTGGCCCCTGAGGCTGATCCCGCTGTACGAGCTGCCGGTGGAGGTACATCTCCTGGCCCCGCGGTTCCTGATCCCGGCACTCGCCTTCGTCGCGGTCACGGCACTGCTGTTTGCGCTCCGGCGTATCTTCCCGGCCGGTCTCGCGGCCTGGACGCTGTCGGTGCTCATGCTCCTCCCGATCAGCGGGATCGTGCACTCCGGCCACCAGTTGGCCCACGACCGCTACAGCTATCTCTCGGGACTCGGTTTTGCGGCGCTGGCGGGCGGCGGGCTCACCCGGCTCCTCGATGCCCGCTCGCGCGGCCGCGTCAGCGCCGTCATCGCCGGGAGCATGCTCGCCGGCGCGGCCGCGGTGCTGCTCGTGCTGGCTGTCGGCGCCTGGGACCAGTCGAAGATCTGGCAGGACTCCGAGACGCTGTGGCGGTGGTCGGTCAACATGGATCCCGACTGCTCCGTCTGCTGGAACAACCTCGGCACCTCCGTCAGCGCCCACAATCGCCATCCGGAGGCCGAGGAGGCCTTCCGGAAGGCCTTCGCGCTTCGCCCCAAACGCGCCACCCTCGCGAGCAATATCGGGATCTCGCTCTACAGACAGATGAAAGTCAGGGAGGCGGAGGAGATGCTCCATCTCGCACTCTCACTGGACCGCAACGACACGCGGGCGCTGGCCAGCCTGGGCGCCGTGTACTCGCAGCAGCGTAAGTACGCCGAGGCCCTGCCGATGTACCGTCAGGCCTTCGCCCAGGACCCGGGATTCGGGACCCTCGCCCCCAACTACCTGCTGGCCCTGGTCGCGCGGGCGGCGGAGGAGCGGAGCGCAGGCCGCGCGCTGGTCGCCAAGGCCCTGCTCCAGGAGGCGCTCGTCGTCAACCCGGGCGATGCCGAAGCGCGACGCCAACTCCAGGCGCTTCTGGCCGAGGGGGACAGCGCCGGCGCAGGTCCGGCCCGGCCGCGCCCGAGCCGTTGACGACCCCCGCAAACCCGTTATAATGGCGCCGCTCGCAAACTTGGCCGACCCGTTCTGAGGAGGAGACCGCCCGTTCTGAGGAGGAGACCGCATGAGGACCTATCGAATCCGCCACGTGCTAACCGCCCTCGCGATCGCCGCGCTGCTGCTGCCGGCCACGGCTGCCGTGGATGCCCAGTCCAAGGGCACCATCAAGATCGCCTCCCAGAGCCCGCTCTCCGGCGGCCAGGCCGCGCTGGGCGAAGGCATCAAGCTCGGCGCCCAGCTGGCCGTCGAGAAGCTCAAGGGTAACCTCGAGAAGATGGGCTACAAGGTCGAGTTCGTGCCCTTCGACGACCAGGCCAAGCCCGACGTCGGCGTCGCCAACGCCAAGAACATCATCGCCGACAAGGACATCATGGCCGTGATCGGCCACCTGAATTCCGGCGTGGCGATCCCCTCGTCGGAGGTCTACAAGGAAGTCAACGTCGTGATGGTCTCGCCGGCCAACACGAACCCCGTCGTGACGGACCGCGGCTACCCCAACGTCAACCGCGTCTGCGGCCGCGACGACGTCCAGGGCGTGGTCGGCGCCGAGTTCGCCCACGGGACGATGAAGATCAAGAGCGTGGCCATCGTCCACGACAAGACGCAGTACGGGCAGAGCATCGCGGAGTTCTTCAAGGCCGACGCCGAGAAGAAGGGCATCAAGGTGGTCGCCTTCGAGGGCACGGAGGAGAAGTCGAACTTCGACCCGATCCTCACGCCCATCAAGGCCAAGAACCCCGACGTCATCTACTTCGGCGGCATCTACGACCAGGGCGCGCCCTTCTTCAAGCAGGCGCGCGAGAAGGGCATCAAGGCCAAGTTCATGGGCCCCGACGGCATGGACTCCTCCGACCTGACCAAGATCGCCGGCAAGGCGGTGGTGGGCATGCACTACACCGCGGCGGCCGGCCCGGCCTCGGTGCTGCCCAAGGCCAAGGCGTTCGTGGACGAGTTCAAGAAGAAGTTCGGCAAGAATCCCGAACCCTACGCGGCCGAGGCCTACGACGCGGCCACCATCGCGATCAAGGCCATCGAGGACGTCGCCAAGGGCGGCAAGAAGGTGACGCGCGAGGACGTCTCGACCGCGGTCCGCAAGGCCAAGCTCTCCGGCATCACGGGCGACATCGCCTTCGACGGGAAGGGCGACCGGCTCAAGGCCCAGTACTTCGTGCTGACGGTTGCGAGCGACGATCCGTCGAAGTGGGGCGACAACAAGATCGTCAAGCAGCTCACCATCGCGCCGCCCGCGGCCAAGAAGTAGCCGCCCGGCGCAGTCCTCAGCGGGAGGGGCGGCGGACCGCCCCTCCCGCGCTCCCCGCCTTGGGACCGAGTGCCGATGGACGTTGACCTCCTGATCGGCATTTTCCCGCAGGTTCTGCTCGACGGCATCACGCTCGGCTTCATGTACGCCCTGATCGCCCTCGGCTACACCATGGTGTACGGCGTCCTCGAGTTCATCAACTTCGCCCACTCGGAGATCTTCATCCTCGGGTCCTTCGTGGGCGCCGAAGTCCTGCTGGGGCTCCAGGCGCGCGGCGCACTCGAGACGTGGTCGCCCTTCCTCCTCGTGCTGGTCGCGCTCCTGCTGGGCATGCTCGCGAGCGGGCTCCTGGCGGCGGGCGTCGAACGGGTCGCGTACCGTCCGCTCCGCGACGCCCCGCGGCTCATTCCGCTCATCTCGGCCATCGGGGTCAGCTTCTTCCTCCAGGACGCCATCCGCCTCTTCGAGTCCCTCTGGCGAAACGCCTTCAACCTCGTCTACCCGTCCATGGACGTGATGAACGAGCGCTTCGAGCTGACGCCGGCCATCGACATCTCGGTCAAGTCGCTGGTGGTGATCGGCGCCTCCCTCCTGATGCTCTGGGGGCTGCACAGCCTCGTCAACCGCACCAAGATCGGCAAGGCCATCCGCGCCGTCGCCGAGGACCAGGCGGCCGCGGCCCTCATGGGCATCAACGTCAACCGGATGATCTCGCTGACCTTTCTGATCGGCGGCGCGATGGGCGGCGGAGCGGGCGTGCTCTTCGGCGTGCAGTACAGCCTGATCAACCCATACACAGGCTTCATCCCCGGGCTCAAGGCC
>JACORX010000187.1 GCA_016179165.1 Candidatus Rokuibacteriota bacterium
CCGTTGGGCTCGAAGCGGGTGAAAACGAAGGCGTCGACGAACTCTTCGAGCGGCACGCCGTGCTGGAGCCCCAGCGAGATGGCGATGGCGAAGCAGTTCATGAGCGAGCGGAAGGCCGCACCCTCCTTGTGCATGTCGAGAAAGACCTCGCCCAGCGACCCATCCTCGTACTCGCCCGTGCGGACGTAGACCTTGTGGCCGCCGACGACGGCCTTCTGGGTGTAGCCGGCGCGGCGGTCCGGCAGCCGGTGCCGCTCGCGGAGATACTTGGTCACCACCCGCTCGGTCATGCGCTCGGCGACCTTCTCCACGTCGGCCGCCGCGGCCTCCTCCTCGTCGTCGCTGACGGAGTTCAGCGGCTGGGAGAGCTTGGAGCCGTCCCGGTAGAGGGCGACGGCCTTGAGCATGGACTTCCACGAGGCGCGGTAGGCGTCCTTGACCTCCTCGACCGTGGCGTCCTGCGGCATGTTGATCGTCTTGCTGATCGCCCCCGACAGGAAGGGCTGGGCGGCGGCCATCATGCGGATGTGGGCCGCGACCGCGATGAAGCGCCGGCCCTTGCGGCCGCAGCGGTTGGCGCAGTCGAAGACCGGCAGGTGCTCGGGCTTGAGGAAGGGCGCGCCCTCGACCGTCATGGTGCCGCAGCAGAAGTCGTTGGCGGCCTCGATCTCGGCCGGAGTGAAGCCGAGCGCACGGAGCAGGTTGCCGTTCCACTCGGCGAGCCGCGCGTCGTTGATCCCGAGCTTCTCGGCGACATAACCGTCGCCGAGCGTCCAGGAGTTGAGGACGAACTGGATCTCGAAGGCCCCCTCGAGCGCGGCCTCGATCTTGGCCAGTCCCTCGTCGTCGAAGCCCTTCGCCCGGAGGGTCTCGTGGTTGATGAAGGGCGCGCCGTCGAGCGTCTTGCGCCCCACGCAGTAGTCCACGATCTCCTCGATCTGGTTCGCCGGGTAGCCGAGCGCCAGGAGCGCCTTGGGCAGGCTCTGGTTGATGATCTTGAAGTAGCCGCCGCCCGCCAGCTTCTTGAACTTGACCAGGGCGAAGTCGGGCTCGATTCCCGTGGTGTCGCAGTCCATGACGAGGCCGATGGTGCCCGTCGGCGCCAGGACCGTCACCTGGGCGTTGCGGAAGCCGTGCGCCTGGCCGAGCTCCAGCGCCCGGTCCCAGGTCTCGCGCGCGGCCTGCAGGAGCCGCGGCGGGCAGCGGTCGGGGTGGATGCCCATCGGCGTGATGGTCAGCCCCTCGTAGTCGCCGGCGGGCGCTTTGTAGGCGGCCCGGCGGTGGTTACGGATGACCCGCAGCATGTGCTCCCTGTTCTTGGCGTAGCCGGGGAAGGGGCCCAGGTCCTTGGCGATCTCGGCGGAGGTCGCATAGGCCTCGCCGTGCATGATGGCCGTGATCGAGCCGCAGATGGCCGCTGCCTCGGGGGAGTCGTACGGGATGCCGCTACGCATGAGCACGGTGCCCATGTTGGCATAGCCCAGCCCCAGCGTCCGGAAGTCCCAGCTCTTCTTCGCGATGGTTGGACTCGGGTAGGCGGCCATGAGGACGCTGATCTCGAGCGCCATCGTCCACAGCCTGCAGGCGTGGCGGAAGCCCTCGACATCGAAGCTGGCGTCGGGCCGAAGGAACTTGACCAGGTTGACGGACGCCAGGTTGCAGGCCGTGTCGTCCAAAAAGACATATTCGGAGCACGGATTACTGGCATTGATGCGCCCGTCCTCGGGGCAGGTATGCCACTCGTTGATGGTCGTGTCGTACTGCACGCCCGGGTCCGCGCAGGCCCAGGCCGCGTAGGCGATCTCGCTCCACATCTCCGCGGCCGGGACCTTCTTCGCGAGCTTGCCGTCCGTCCTGCGTGTGAGCTCCCAGTCCCCGCCCGTGTCGAGCACCTCGAAGAAGCGGTTCGGCACCCGGACCGAGTTGTTGGAGTTTTGGCCGGAGACGGTGAGATAGGCCTCGCTGTCCCAGTCGGTGTCGTACTCCGGGAAGACGATCTCGGTCACGCCCTCGGCGGCCATCTGGAGCGTATTCTGGATGTAGGCCTCGGGCACGAAGGCCGCGCGTGCCTCGCGCACGGCCGCGCGCAGCCCCGCGTTCTGCTTGGGGTCGGCCTCGATCCTGTCGCCGATTCTCGCGGCCTGGAGCAACGCCTGCAGTCGCCGCTTGCCCAGCCGTGAGCCCGCCACCAGCGCGGCCACCTTCTGCTCCTCGACCACCTTCCAGCGGATGAACTGCATCACGTCCGGGTGGTCGAGGTCGAGGCAGACCATCTTGGCCGCGCGCCTCGTGGTGCCGCCCGACTTGATCGCCCCGGCCGCTCGGTCGCCGATCTTAAGGAAAGACATGAGCCCAGAGGACTTGCCGCCGCCCGAGAGCGGCTCGTTCTCGCCCCGAAGGGCCGAGAAGTTGGACCCCGTGCCGGAGCCGTACTTGAAGATGCGCGCTTCCCGGGTCCAGAGGTCCATGATGCCGCCGTCGTTGACCAGATCGTCGCTGACGGACTGGATGAAGCAAGCATGAACTTGTGGGCGTTCGTAGGCGCTCGAGGCGCGGGTCAGGACGCCCGTGTCGGGGTCGACGAAGTAGTGGCCCTGGGCCGGTCCCGAGAGGTCGTAGGCGTAGTGCAGCCCCGTGTTAAACCACTGTGGCGAGTTGGGCGCCGCGATCTGCGCCGCCAGCATGTGGCAAAGTTCGTCGTAGAAGGCGCCCCCGTCCGCCGGCGAGTCGAAGTAACCGTAGCGCTCGCCCCAGTGGGTCCAGCAGCCTGCCAGGCGGTGGAAGACCTGCCGGGCGTCCCGCTCGCCCCCGAGGACGGGCCGCCCCTCCTTGTCGAGGAGGGGCTTGCCGTCGGAGCCGACCTGGGGCACCCCCGACTTGCGGAAGTACTTCTGGGCCAGGATATCCACAGCGACCGACGACCACTCGGCCGGCACGGCGATGTCATCCTGACGGAAGACCGAGGTCCCATCTGGGTTCCGGATCTCCGAGTTCCTTTGGGCGAACTCGATGCCGGCGTAGGGGCTTCGGCCTTCCGCGGTGAATCGCCGGGTGATTCTCATACATCCCTCCTCTTCTGGACGCCGTCTGCTGCGGTTTCCGCCTGGCTGCCGCCCACCCTGCCGTTGCCGCGCCAGCGGAGGCTAACGCCATGAAAACTCGACCCCCGATTGCGCTCCACCGCCTGGAGAACTCTGAAAGATGAATTGCGCGTGAGCCACAACATATTGTGCCAAGGCAACCCAAGTCAACCTTTATTTGGTAGTTTCTGTTCACCAGGCTTTAGCGCGGTGCGTTGATGCGCCGGAGCGTTAGAATGAGGCCGCCATGCGCTGGCTCGTGGACGGCTACAACGTGATCAGGCGCGCGCCGGAGCTTGAATCGCGAGAGCAGGAGAGCCTCGAAGCGGGCCGCCAGGCGCTCTGCGATCTGCTGGTCCGGGTCGCGCGCGCGTCAGCGGACACGTTCACCGTTGTCTTCGACGGCGCGCAGGCGGGCGGCCGCTCGGGCGGCGGCTCAGGCGTCACCGTGATCTTCTCGCGCGCCCGCGAGTCCGCCGACGGTGTGCTGGCGCGCATGGCGCGCGAAGGAGGCGCCGTCGTTTCAAACGACCGGGAAGTGCGCAGGGCAGCCGAGCGCGCCGGCGCCACTGTCGTCACCACCGACCAGTTCCTGGCGCGCCTCAACCAGGCTCACCGGCTCCCGTCCGAAGCCCCAGCGGACCTGATGGACGGCGACGACGAGGAGGAGGAGGAGGAGCCCAGTCGCGGACCGCGCAAGGGCAACCCGCGGCGGCTCAGCAAGAAAGACCGGGTTGTCCAACGAGCTCTCGGCCGCCTGCGCCCCGTCCGCCACCCCTATGCCCAATAATGGAGCGTCCATGCACGTCGGCTTTGTCGGCACCCGGGGGGGCCGGCGGGGCTCATGGAGGGTGCCCGGTCCGGTGACGTGGTGTTCGATAACTACGTCGCGCTGTCCAACCAGGCAACGCTCAGCGAGGCCATGGCGCTGGCCGACCGGCTCGGCATCCCGCGGCAGGCCGGGCTGTGGCTCGAGCTGGCGGCCGCTGCAGGAGCGAAGACCGCCGTGCGGCGGGAGGCATGGAAGCTCTGCGGGCAGGCGTGGAAGGCGGGTCTGGGCAGGCTCGGCACTCTGGGCTCCTTGGGTTCCTGGAGCCCAAGCCCTGAGAGCTATTTGCCGTCTTTGATCAGCCGGTTGCGGCGCTGGAGATAGCCGTTGCGGACGGAGCTGTACAGGTCGACCGTCGACTCCTCGAAGCCCTGGAAG
>JACORX010000221.1 GCA_016179165.1 Candidatus Rokuibacteriota bacterium
GCTCACCCTGAGCGTGGGAAGGCGTGACGGGCTTCAGCCCGGCGTCGAGCTCGAGTTGTTCCGCGAGGGTCGGGAGCTTCGCCATCCCAAGACCGGAGAGCTGCTGGGCCGCACCGAGCAGACGCTGGGGCGCGCCGCGGTGACCGAGGTGCTCGAGGCCTATTCTGTCGCCCAGGCCGCCGAGGGTGCCGATGTCCGGCCTGGTGACCGGGCGCGCCTTACGGCCGGGCGGATCAGGCTCACCTTGCTCGCCCTGTCCAGCGGGGTGCGGGATGCACAGGTCGAGGCGGCTGTCCAGGAGCTCTCCGACGAGCTGACGGCCACCGGCCGTTTCCAGGTCACGGCGGGTGACGCCCTGCTGTCCCAGCTCGGCAAGGCCAACGTCCCCATCGAGGACGTGCTGGAGGGCCGAGGGCTGGAGCCAGAAGCCGGCCAGCCCGGTGTCAAGCAGCTGCTGGTCGTGCTCTTCAAGCGCGTCAAGAACAAGCCCTTCATGGAGGTTCGTCTGTTCCCGCGAGCCGGAGCGCCGCCGATGCTTTCCACGGCGCTCGTCGTGCCCGCTTCCGTCAAGCCCGCCCCGCGCGGCGAGTTCTCGGCCGACCCGCGGGCGCGCCCGACGCCGCAACCGAGGCAGCGGTCGCTGCTCGCGCGCCTCCTCGGGGGCGACCTCGAGGCGGGCACCTACTCGAGCGGGGAGGCCTCGATCCCGCTGCGGGAGGCGGGACGGCTGCCCTTCCCCGTGCTCGGGCTCGACGCGGCGGTGGCGCCCAAGGACCGGATTCCGCGTGTGGTGCTCACCGACGGCCGCAATGTCCACTTCTACCGGCTCGTAGGCGAAAAACTCGAGGTCGAGTGGAGCTACACGGCCTGGCACACCGGGCGGGTGATCTCCGTCCAGCTCATGGATCTCGACGGAGACGGCGGGCTCGAGGTCGTCGCCAACCGCTACCATCCGCAGCAGGGTGTCGGGCTCACGTCCTTCGTCCTCGCCACGCGGGAGGGCAAGCCCGTCCAGGTGGGCGAGGCGATGAACGACATCCTGCTCGCGATAGACGGGCGAGGAAGCGGGGTGAAGGACACCCTGTGGTTCCAGCGATTCACTCCGGACGGCTTCTTTACCGAGGGGCACGCGGAGCGTCTCGTTCTCAAGAACGGCCGGCTCGTTCCGGACGGGCGCGTTTCCGTCCCGGCGGACTTCCGGGCGACCGGCGCCGTCACGTCCAATATCGCGGGCAAGGAGGGGCCGCGGGCCCTGGTCTACATCGACCCCTTCAGCCGCCTGCGCGTGGCTATCGACGGCGACGAGCGGTGGCGGTCGGGGACGGCCGTCGGGGGCAGCCGCCACGTCAAGATCGAGGTCATCAAGCAGATGGACCAGTCGGGCCGCAGCTTCTTCTACTACATGGAGGCGACTCCACTGTCTGTGGACTTGGACGGAGACGGGGTCGAGGAGGTGATCGCGCCGATCACCCAGGTGCCCGGCCAGCTGGCGGTGGTCTTCCGCGGCCCGGCGGGATACCGGCTGCAGGCCGTGAACACCGGCTTCGAGGGAACGATCACGGGGCTGGGCGGGTTCAGCCTGGAGGACCAGAGTAGTCCGACACTCGTCCTGGCGGTCGTCCGCTTCACCGGCCTGTTGGGGATCTCGGGGGAAAGCCAGATCATCATGACCGTCCCCCAGGATTAGCTTCCGCCAACCGCGAGCGAGATCGCCCGGCGGATGACGATCTTCAGCCTGAACGGGAGGACAGCCGGGTAGACGGTGTTCCACCTCCACGTTCACCTTGATCCCCGTGCACGCGGGAGACCCGCTCCCCCAGCGCCGCGGTCGGCGCGTGACGTTCCGACTCGTGCAGGGCCGCGCCTCTCGCTCGACGTCCTCGCCCGCCGCATCCGCGCCCGCCTGCCCGCCGGCGCCGCGCGCGTCGCAGCGAACGCTCCGCGCCTGCTAGCCGACGGCGGGCGCCCCTGTGACAAGGTAGGTCCCAAGGGAGGACCCGTGGGCGAGGCGGCCATAACCGAGAACGGTCTTAATGTCGGCTACGCGCCGCTCGTCTCCACAAGCCCGGCCCCCAACGCCTTAGGCCGGGATTCCCACCTTGACAACGCTAGCCTTGCCTGTTAAGTTAGTAGCTATTCCGATCAAAAATATGGAGAATCGACGAGCGCCCATGAATGCTGAGCTTTCTGCCCCAATCGGCATCCTCGACGAGCACCCCGAGTGGTCGCAACGGCTCATCGCCGAGCTCGAGCGGCGCCGGCTGCCCTTTGAGAAGATCGACCATTCCAACCATGCGTTCGATCCGCGGGACCGCGTGCCGCGGTATTCCGTGATCGTCAACCGAACGAGCCCGTCCTCCCACACCCGGGGCCACGCGGGCGTGCTCTTCTACGCCGAGGCCCTGCTGAACCACTACGAGTCCCTCGGCGTGCCCGTCCTCAACCCAGTGGCGGCGTACCGGTTCGAGAAATCCAAGGCCCTCCAGCTCGACCTCTTCGAGCGCCTTGGGGCGCGCTACCCCAGGACGGTCGTGGTGAACCACCGCGACCAGGTGCTCAAGGCGCTCGATCAGGTGCGCTTCCCGCTGGTGGTCAAGCCGAACGTGGGTGGCTCGGGTGCCGGCATCCGGCGCTTCGACTCGCGAGTGGAGCTCGAGACAGCGCTCGACGGGCTCGATTTCGGGCCCGACGGCACCGCGCTGGTTCAGGAGTACATCGAGTCGGAGGAGGGCGCCATTGTCCGGGTCGAGGTGATGGACGGCCAGTATCTCTACGCGATCCGGATCGTCCGCCAGGCCGAGGCCGGCTTCAACCTCTGCCCGGCCGACATCTGCCAGGTCCCCGCCCCTCAGCCGGCCGCACCCGCGAGCGAACTGGGCGCCTGCCCTGTTGACGCCAAGCCCGGCCTCACGGTCACTCGCCACGAGGCGCCGCCCGAGGTCATCGAGACCGTGCTGCGCCTCGCGCATGCCGCTTCCATCGACATCGGCGGCGTCGAGTATCTGGTGAGCAATGCCGCCGGGCAGATCTACTACTACGACGTTAACGCCACCTCGAACTTCGTCGCGAACGCGCCGGAGGTGCTCGGGTTCGACCCGACCGCTCGCTTCGCGGACCACATCACCCGCGTGGCCCTGAGCCGGGCCGGGAGGGTCGCCGCATGAATCGTCGCGCGCTGATCGGGCTGGCCGTCCTGCTGCTGACGGCGGGGCCGGCCCGGGCCCAGGACAAGATCGTCAGGGTTGGGGCGCTCTACCCGCTCTCGGGCCCCTCAGCCTCGTCGGGACGGGACGCCAAGTCAGGCGTCGAGTTAGCGCTCGACATCATCAACAACAAGTACGACCTCGATCTGCCCCTGGCCCGCACGGTCGGGCTTCCGCGGCTCGGCGGGGCCCGGCTCGAGTACGTCTTCGTGGACCATCAGGGCAAGCCGGACCTGGGCCAGGCCGAGGCGGAGCGGCTGATCACTCAGGAGAAGGTCGTCGCAGTGCAGGGCGCCTTCCACTCGTCAGTGGTCGCGACGTCCAGCCAGGTGGCCGAGCGGCTAGGCGTCCCCTACCTCTGTGACATCGGCACTTCTCCTTCCTTGCACACCCGTGGGTTCCAGTGGTTCTTCCGCACGGGCCCCCACGATGGGACCTTCGCCGAGAACTTCTTCGCGTTCCTCGACGACCTCAAGCGCGCGCGGAAGTTCGACCTCCGGAAGGTCGGGATCGTCACCGAGAACACGCTCTACGGCGCCGATGTGGCGGCCGTGGACCGCAAGCTGGCGGCCAAGCACGGATACGCTGTGGTCGTGGATGTGCCCTACAAGGCCAACGCTCCCGATCTGTCGGCCGAGGTGCTGCGCGTCAAGGGCGCCCAGCCGGACGTGGTCTTCCACGCCGCCTACACCTCGGACGCCATCCTCCTGATGAAGACCTACAAGCAGCAGGACTTCTTCCCGAAACTGCTCATCGCGCACGGTTCGGGCTTCCTCGACGGCGCCTACCGCGATAGCCTCGGCCCCGACGCCAACTACGTTATCTCGTGGGAGATCTGGGGTGCGGACCTGGGGAAGAAGAAGGCGCTGATCCGCCAGGTCGGCGAGCTGTTCAAGAAGAAGAACGGATTCGAGATGAACGGCCACTCGGCGCGCTCGTTCGTGGGTACGCTCGTTCTTGCCGACGCCATCAACCGGGCCGACTCGACGGACCCGGAGGCCATCCGCAAGGCGCTGCGCGCCACCGACATCCCGGGCAGCCAGATGGTCACGCCCTGGGACGGCATCAAGTTCGACCCCGCGACGGGCCAGAACGCCAAGGCACGCGGCATCATCGTGCAACTGCTGGACGGGCAGTTCCGCGTCGTGTGGCCGAAGGAGTTCGCCACGGCCGAGGTGGTCTGGCCCGCGCCGGGCTGGAGCCAGCGGCGGTAGGGATCAGCGCTTCGGGCCGCGCTCGGCCACGGCGGCGCTGGCCGCCACCGCCTCGTCCTCGATGTCGGTGCGCAGCGCCTGGTTGAACTTGTTGTAGAAGCCGAGTAGGTCCGACAGGGCCAGCGCGACTATCGATAGGCATTTCAGATACCCGGAGTGGCAACTTGCCATTTCGGGCTTGCCTGGAATACATGGCTCATGACCGGGTTTAGGATATAGAGGGGGTGCCCAGGGGAGCCTATGCTCAGGTGGATCAGGGATGGTGGCCAAACCAGCGAGTTCGAAGGCGTCGCCCTCGTGCACCTGGATCTCCTGTACCGGGCGGCGCTCCGGCTCACGCACAACCGGGCCGAGGCCGAGGACCTGGTCCAGGAAACATGGCTCCGTGCCCTCCGGCACTTCGACCAGTTCGACCCGGGCAGCAACTGCCGGGCCTGGCTCCTGACCATCCTGCGCAACGCGTTCTTGAACCGCCTACGCCGTGAGGGCCGGGAGATCCTCGAGAGCGACATGGCGGCCACCGAGGCGGGCGCGGCCCGGCTCGAGGAGGCCTCCGTCGCGCGCTCGAGCCCAGAGGAGGACTTCTTCCAAACGGTGCTCCACGGCGACGTGGACCGGGCCCTGAAGACGTTGCCTCTCCCGTTCCGCCTGGTGGTGACGCTGGCGGACCTGGAAGGCCTCACGTACAAGGAAGTCGCCCAGGTGCTGGACTGTCCCATCGGTACCGTGATGTCACGCCTCTCGCGCGCCAGACAGTTGCTGCGCAAGGAGCTGGCCACGCTGGCACGCGAACATGGCTACAGCAAGGAGTCACGATGAACTGCCGAGAGTTCGACCCCCGGCTGCACGCGTTTGTGGACGGTGAGCTTGACGCGGGACCCATGGCCGACGCCGAAGCCCATGTCTCAACCTGCCCCGGCTGCCATGGACGGGCGGACGGCGAACGCCGCCTCCGGCAGCTGCTCCGCCGGCAGCCGAGGGAGACGGCGCCGGCCGAGTTCCGGGCGCGGATCTTGGCGCTGGCACGGCGCGAGCGCACCCGGAAGCAGGTCCGGGCGTGGCTCGGGACGCCTGCGCTCGCGGCCGCCGTCCTGCTCCTCGCGTTCATGCTCATAGCACGGTCGCTGTCGACCGGAGGCCATGAGTCCGAGATCGTTGCAAGCCTCGTGGACAAACATCTCGCCTATGCGCAGCTGGAGGGTCCGGCCGAGTTCGCCTCCACCGAACGCCCAGCGGTGGCGGCATGGTTCCGCCAGCGCACCGGCCTGCGCGTCCCCGTGCCCGACCTCTCGCCCGCGGGGATCCAGCTGGTCGGCGCGCGAATCGCGGAGGCCGACCAGCATAGGGTCGCCTATCTCCTGTATGAGAAGGGGCACGTCCTGATGTCGGTCTTCATGGTGCCCGAGGTGGGCCGGCGAGCGGCGCTCGCCGGCAGGTCGATGAGTTTCCGCGGTCAGGAGTACCTGGCCCAGGAGCGCCAGGGGCTTCGCACCGTATCGTGGCGGGACGGGCAGACCCTGTTCAGTCTCGTGTCCACACTCGACTATGAGGCTCTACTCGAGTGCGCCGAGCAGTTGCGAGCCGAGCGTGCCCGCGAGGCGCGCCTGTGACCCGCCCGACCACTCATCACGATGAGCTCCGTCGGCCCGCGTCAGGTCCGTCGCGATGAGCGGCGCGATGTCTCGGTTCTTTTATCCCGCGTCCTGCCATCCGGCGATGATGAGCCGGCGCCAGCTCCTCGCGGGCGGCGGCGCGCTCGTGGCCGCAAGCACGCTTGGCGCGCGCCACGCGCGTGCCGGGGATGACGGGACGGCGCTCATCCGCCAGTGGGCGACGCTCCCGGAGGATCCGTGGGCGGTGTGCCACGGGGTGCGCGCGATGGGCCGCGAGTTCACGATCAAGGGCGGGCGGCGCGCCGTGGACTGGCTGCTCGAGACGCACTTGGCCTCAGTCTCGGTCAACGGAAAAAGTTCTCTGGCGTTTCCCGTCTCGGTCGAGGTCCACCCCAACATGTTCTTGAAGACGCTGCTGGAAGCCGGGGTGCCGCTGGACCATGCCTTCACGCATCAGGGGCAGCGCCGCACGCTGCAGGAGGTCGTGGACGGGGCCCACCTGCTGTTCCGGCCGCGCGAGGTCATGGCCAGTGCCAACATGCTGCCCTGGAGCATCATCGCCTTCACCCGGACAACGCCGCCGCTTCGCGGCCGGTGGACGAACGTGTGGGGGGAACCGGTGGACCTCGGCGCGGTGGTGGAGGGCGCGCTTCGGCTGATGGAGCAGGCCTCGCGCCCGCTGCTGCAGGCCATGCAGGAAGGCCGGCAGGAGACGGCCAAGGCGCCCGTGCATGCGTTCACGTGCGGCGGGACGCACATGCTCTACGCGCTGCTGACGGCCGTGCAGACGGGGTACGCGGGGCGGGACCGCGCCGAACGCGTGCGGGAGCTGGTGGACCTGATGGCGTGGCGGCTGCACGCCGACGTGGTCCTGATCGAGAGCTTCTACAAGCCGCGGGGGGCAGCGCCCGAGGCCTACTGGTACGAGGTAGACTCGAAGCTGAAGATCATGGGGCATGGCGCCGAGTGCCTGGCCTTTGCCGTGCAGCGCGGGCTGGTGAAGCTACAGCCGGCTCAGCAGACGCGCCACCGCGCTGCGCTAGCCACGCTGCGACGCATGCTCGGGGAGCTGGAGCGACGCCACCTCGGAGAGGCGCACCAGGTCGACCCGGAGCTGTTCAGACAGCTCGTGGGTGACACCTGCCACGCGCGGCACGGGTTAAGGTTCGCGTAGCGCCGTATGCCCTTGGCCTGCCCCGCTGTGGCGGCCGCCTGCGCGGCATCTCTGCCATCCGGGACCCGCTCGGCCCAGGTTCCTGATTCTGCTGGCACAATGTTGCCATGTGGGTGATCCCGGTCCGGATGGAGACGGTGGAGACGCACATCCACGCTGATCGGCGCTTGGCGTTTCAGGTGCTGACCGCCTTCGGGGCCAGCCAACCCGACGGAGGGTCTTCCACCGTGCTCAAGGATGAAGGGCATCGGAAGCTGGTGGAGTTCCGCTCTCTCATCCCGACCGCCGCCGGAAACAAGCAGATGATCCGGACTGTCGAATGGGTGACCCTTTACGAGCCCGAAGCAATCGACTTCGAGGGCGTCGAGGGCCCCCTGCCCTTCCTCCGGGACCGCTTCGAGCTGGCGGACACGGGCGGCTGCACGAGCTTTCGCTACGAGAGCACGTTCGGCCTGAAGGGGTGGATCGTCGGTTGGCTGCTTGGCAGGCGCCGCGTGAAGCGGCGCCTCAGTCGCTTCATGCGAGAGCATACCCATGCTCTGAAGGCGACCATCGAGGAGCGGGCCAGGCAGAGCCGTGTCTATCCGTACCGGGGGTGCGCCCTCGCCACGGACTTGGAAGGTAGCGCGTGACGCGGCCGACGCTTGTGGAGAGGAAAATGGTGGACCGGGCGGGCCTCAAGATCGGGTTGCTGGCGGGGCTGGTCGGCATCTCCTGCTGCGTGAGCCCGGTCGTGATGGTCCTGCTCGGGCTCGCCTCGGTCTCCTTCGCGATCAGCCTGGGCAACACCCTCTACTACCAGTACGGCTGGTACTTCCGGGGCGCGGCGCTCGTGCTGGCCACGGCGGGTGTGATCGGCATTCTGCGCGGCCGCCATGCCTGCACCCTGCGGGGCGCGCGGTCCCAGTGGCGGCTGCTCCTCACCGTGGCGCTGGCGATGGCCGCCGCGTACGTCTCGCTCTACTGGCTCACCGCCTATCTCTCGCGCTCGGCGTCCTGACGCGCTCCTGGATCAGGGGCAGGGTGAAGGTCGGCGCCGGTGTGGCGGCCGCTGCCAGGAGCATGCCAACACTTAAGGTTCATCGCATCGTCTTTGTCCAGAAGATGGTGATCGATGGACGACCTTAACCTGGTCTGTGTCAGATCTTGACCCGATTGAGCCGCAGCGCATTGGTTACCACCGACACCGAGCTGAA
>JACORX010000011.1 GCA_016179165.1 Candidatus Rokuibacteriota bacterium
GATCTCCAGCAGTCGGTCGAGTTGCGGGCCAGGCGCGACACCTCCAGCCCGAGGACGATGCCCGCGCAGCCCAGCCCGACATCGGCGACGAGCTGCTGGAAGCCGGCGCGATTGACGGCGGAGGCCCCTGACTGGTCGAGGTCGGCGTCGACGACGATCACGCGGTTCGTGGGTTAGCCCAGGGCGACGTGTCACGGCCCGCTGTCGGAGGCCGTAATGGCGCTGGGTGCTCTCGGTATTCTCGAAGACCTGCCACCTCGGGGCTCAGGTTGTGGGCGCGCCGCGGGCCGGGCTTCCTCGGGACCAGCGCGGCCAGCCCACCGCGCGCCAAGCTGCCAGATCGACCAGGTCCTGGATCCGAAACCGCGACCGGCCCGCCGCCACGGCGACGAACGCGTCCTGGGGGACCAGGCTTGTCCAGCCAACCGGCAACGAGGTCAGGTGCCCACGGTCATCACGGAAGTAGATCCGGTCCTCCCCCCAGTTGTGCCGGTGCGCGACAACTTCGCGCGCCTGCCCGAACAGCGGGTCGAAGGGATGCGTGACCCGGACGGGCACGGTCGCCTCCCCAGCGTGAGTTGCAGTTGATCGGGTGGGCGAACACGCAGCGCATCAGCGCGGCCCAGGCCCACCCGCCCGGGGTGCCGGCGGTGCGGGGGCTGGCGTTGAGCTCGCGCGCGTTAACGGCAGGGGCCGGGCGGGACGTCTTGGCTCCTACCTGGGCAAGTGCCACCAAGCTACTCCAATGACGTTCGCCACCACGCTTAGGGCAACGGCCGCCCGAAAAGGCACCGTGAGGCCGCTGCGCATGGCGAACGCCAGTAAGACAAGTACTGGGATAGTAACGTCAAGCGTGAATCGCGAGCCGAACTGCCATGAGCCGGTTGTGAAGTAGAGCAGCGGCGGCGTCAGTCCGACCGCGAGGCTCAACCAGGCGGCGCAGACCAGCGCGCGCGGGCGCCTCGCCAGCAACAACCAGAGAAAAGCAGGCGTCGTGAGCAATACGCTCATGCCTGTTCGGCTGGGTGCCCAGATCCCACGCGCGGCGTTCCACTGGGGCGTCGCGAGGAACATCGCCCATAGGTTTCGCGGTAGGAAGTGGAGGTTGAACTGCCCGTAGAGGCGCCCATCCTCGCTCAGGTTGGGGACGTGCAGATATCCGAAATCAGTCGGCGACCCGAATCGTTGCTGGTTATACACCGCCAGGACGCAGATTCCCAGCAGCACTGGCCAGGCGAATGAAAGCGCCCATCGGCCCCACAAACGTAGCCCGGATTGGCCTTCGGCTGCGAGAGCTAGTATCAGCACTGAGATCGCAAGAACGTGCGGCCGACCCATTATCGCGAGCGTCAGGCTTGCACCCACCAAGGCCGGCGGCGCGCGTCTGACTGTCAACAGCACGGCCAGCGCGACACAGGCGCACGTCGTGACTTGTGCCACAAACCAGACGTTACCAGTCGTCGACATCCACCAGTTGACGGTGCCAAACGCGAACAACGCAGTGAGCCACAAGCTGTCCGCTCTCGAAAGATTCACCCAACGACGCCAGGTCATGGCTTCCAGCAGCAGGAAGACGAGAGCCGCACTCACTCCGCCCACGATCGCGCAGAACAGCGTCGTGTTCACGCCATCGGCGCCAACAACCACAACAAGCGGTAGCATGAGGATTGCTGGCAGCGGGGGAAACGGAACGTACCAGCGGCCGTCAAATCGCGACAGATCCCAAGTGGAATGAGGGGTTACGAGATCTAGGCGACCTCCGAGGAACGCACTCGCCAGTTGATTGAAGTATGCGTCCGCTGGAGTGACTGCGTGGTGAAAAGCAAACGCTGTGAGCCAGTAGACGAACGAAGCCATTAATCCGACAAATAGTGCGAACGGGACGGCGCCTGTCGTTGAATGGCTGCCCTGCTGCCTAGCGTCGCCTAGCTTCACCATTGACACCACTGTTCCTCACCTTCCGCCCTCAAAGAGGTCTTGTCACGTATTTACTGAGGGGCCGGATACCTCGGAGACGACGATTTCCGTCACTCCGCGACGCAGCGGGGTGACCGGGCCACGAGGGCTCTCAAACGCGCCGCGAACGCATCCTCGGTGAACTCCCGCGCCCAACGCAGGGCGCCAGCCCCCCCCAGCTGGACGGCCAGCGCCGGATCCTCGAAGAGCCGTACGACGGCCTTCTGAACCTGCAGGGGGTCACCTGGATCCACGACGAAGCCGGTGACGCCGTCTTCGATCAGCTCCGCCGCCGCGCCGGCGGCGCCGACGCAGGCCTTCCCCGCCCGCATGGCCTCGAGGAAGACCAGGCCGAAGCCCTCCTCGCGCGAGGGCATGACGAAGAAGGCGCAGTCGCGGTAGAGCGCCGCCAGCTGCGCATCATCGACGGAGCGCGTGAAGCGCACCGCGTTCCCCAGCGCCGCCGCGGCGAGCTCGAGGCGCGGGCGGTCGTCGCCATCGCCTGCCACCACGAGCCGGGCGCCGGGACACCGCGCGACAACACGCGGCCACATCTCCACCAGCAGGTCGTGGCCCTTGTAGCGCTCCGCGGCCGCCAGGCGCCCGACGATGAGGGCGAAGGGCCCCGCCTCGCCCGACGCCGGCGCCGCGGCGGCTTCGCCCACGCCGAGGTGGCAGACCGGGATGGCCCGGGAGATTAAGCCCGGGTTCGCCTCGCGGAAGCGGCGCGCCGTGTAAGCGGAGTTCGCCATCACGACGTCCGCCCGCCGCAGCGCGATCCGGCGGAGCATACTCAGCGGCTTCCACGCCTCGATCCCGTGGAGGAACACGCAGAGGCGCCCGCCCCGCAGCGCCATCAACCAGCCGAGCGGGCTGAGATGCAGATGGAGGCAGAGAATATCGCTCGCGGCCGATGGCCGCGGTCCGAGCGCCCGGCGCAGCGCGGCCCACACCACGCGGCGCTTCCTCGACCAAGGATTCGCCCAGGGGCTCGCCGGACCGTCGCCGAGCGACAGCACGCTCGAGCCGGGCAGGGCCCGGACGGCCATGCGCGAGACCTGGGACACGCCGTCAGCGCCGTTCATCCCGGGTGTCAGGATCGCCCAGCGACGGTCTGCGGCCGCCGACCGGTACCGCCCGGCCATGGCCCGGCCGATCGAGTCCCACGAGTACGTGCGCTGCGCCAGCGCTTTCCCGCGCGCCCCCATCTCACGCGCCTTCGCCGGATCGTCCAGCAGTGTGACAACAGCGCCGGCAATAGCCGAAGCTTCCTGGGGCACCCAGAAGCCGCAGCGCTCGGCCTCGACCACGCTCCACGGGCAGCTGTGGGTCACGACGACTGGGAGACCCGCGGCCATCGCCTCGGCCACGCTCGTCCCGAAACTCTCGGAGTCCGAGCACAGGACGAGGCAGTCTGAGTCGGCCAGCAGCTCCCACTTGTCCGCGGCGCCGACCTCGCCGGGCCAGTGCACGTGGGTACCCGCCGCGGCGAAGCGTGGATCGAGGCGCTTCCTCTCGCCGCCCTCGTCGGACCCGGCGACAACGAGATGCGCGTCGGCGCGCATCGCCCGCACCCGATCGAAGGCCGCGGCGAGGAGATCAAGGCGCTTGATCGGATGGATCCGCCCCAGAAACGTCACGATCGGCGCGGTGTCAGGAATGCCGAGCCGCCGCCGGATCGCGCCGGCTGCGGCCGGCGCCGTGTCGGGGCCGTCCACGCCGTTGGGCAAGGTGACGACTGGAACGCCCGGAGCCCGCAGGTGGAGCGCCTCCGCCTCGGCCTCGGAGGTCGCGTGCAGGAAGGCCGCAGAACCAAGGTTCCATCTCTCAATGACGCCGTACGCGATCCGCTTGCGCCACGCGCGCCGGCCGACCGAGCCCGGGTCGAGCATGCCGCGGGGAGAGATGACGACGGGCACACCGGCGCGCCGAGCGCGCCGCGCAGCCACCCAGCCCGGAAGGGTCCAGAGACCATGGACGTGGACGAGGTCCGCGCGCGCTACTGCCGCCCCGAGGGCGGCGCCGAGGCCGCGCGCGTTGAAGAGGCGCCGCGGACAGGCGCGCGGCAGATAGCACACGGCCACGCCCTCGTAGCTGTCGCCGCCCGGCGGCGTTGCCGGGAGATCGGCGGCGCCGTCGGCCGTCGTCGTCAGCACCTCGACGTCGACCCCCGCTCGCTGGAGCGCGCGGCACAGCCCCAGGATGCTCCTGGGAGGCCCACCGTAGCGGAAGGCTGGCGCGAAGTACGGGCTGACGTGGAGGACGCGCACGGACGCCGGCCTCAGCGCGCCGCTCGGCCGAGCGGCGCGCGCTGGGTCGCCCGGCGCACCCGCGCCCTTCGCGCGAACAGCAGCAGCCGATCGATGAGGATCGCGGCGCCACCGAGGTAGACGATGAGCGTGACCGTGAAGCCCAGGTGCCTGATCCACGAGCGCTCGAAGAGATACAGCGAGAGCCAGAACACCGCGGTGACGAGCGCGATGCCGAGCTCCCGGTGGCGGATCGCGCGCAGCAGCCACTGGTACGCGAGGCCCAGCAGGAGCGCGTAGAGGAAGATCGGCACGAACATGAGCGGCACGCCGAAGTCGACGTAGGACTCCGCCGCGTAGCCGAAGGCGATGCTCGTGCCCTCCTCGGTGCCCGCCACCCAGACACCCGCGTACTTCCTCACCATCTCGCTGTCGGACGGCAGCACGGGCTTGTCGGGAAAGAGGGCGCGCGGGGTGAAGATGTGGTAGAGCGCCTCGCCGAGTATGGCGCCCTGCTCGTGGGGCAGCATCGCGGGCACCCGCCCGACCGCGAGCGCCGGGTAGTACACCGCCCACAGCCGGTCCACGAAGAAGTCTATGTCGGCGAAAAGCTCGTCCGCGCTGCTCTTGAACCAGGTCGAGGACAGCGACGCGATGCGCGCCAGCCGCTCCTCGCGGGACGACGCCAGGGCTTCGCTGTCGAGGTCATGGCGATGCCCCGTGCGGACGGACATCCACATGAGACCGGTCGAGACCATGAGCATAGCCACCGCCCCGAGCACGGCCCAGTGGCGCAGGCGGCGCCTGTCGAACGCGCCCAGGAGCGCGACGGCGGCCATCATGAGCGGCTCGCGGAAACCGGCGAAGTACCCGGTGAACCCGAGCACCACTTCGGTCCCGAGCAGCAGTCCGATCCAGCCCAGGCGGATCCGCGGCTGGCTCAGCCGCCGGAACATGAGGAAGATCAGCGCCAATCTCGCGTAGGTGAGGGCGAGGATGCCCTGGGTCACCGCGGGAAACCGCCACGCCAGCTCCTGCACCGTGCCGGTGAGCGCCACACAGACGAGATAGGTAACGAAGAGCCCGCGCCAGCCCAGCTCGAGATCCGGAACCGCCTGTGGCGCGCCTCCCCGAGGCCGCGCCAGCGTGAGACCCGCCTTGAGCCCGAGCAGGATGGCCACGAGGCAGCCGAGACCGATCAGCACCATCGGGCGGTAGTCGCTCAAGTCCATCGCGCCGAGCCTGCGGCCCGTCACGGCGTAGTAGAAGATACCCGCGGTGACCTGCACCCACTGGAAGGTGAAGGCCAGCGCGAGCACCGGAGGGCCGTCGGGGGTCCTGAGGAAGCGCCACCCGGCCCAGAGCACGCAGACGGCGAGACCGGCGATCCAATCCCCGGCCAGGATCAATGCCGCGACCGCCACGATGGCGAGCGCCACGAGCTTCATCGGCGGAAGCGGTCCGGGCGGGCGGGGCTTCACGGGGCGCCCCGGTACAGCGCGGCGTACCGGGCGCCGAGGGCGCGGCGGTCGTGGCGCTCGAGGGTCCAGACGCGGGCCCGCGCGGCGTCGTACGTCGCGCCCCGATCCCGCACGAAGCGCGTCACCGTCTCGGCGAGCGCACGATCGTCGCCTTCCTTGAACATATAGCTGTGGTCGGCCAGCGAGAACGGGATGTCGGCGTGGTCGGACGCGATGACGGGCGTCCCGAGGATCTGCGCCTCTGCTACGATCGTCGGCGCGCCGCCCTCGCTGTCCCCGTTCGCTGCGGTGAGCGAGGGCACCAGAAGCGCGTCCAGGCCGCGCACCTCCTCGAGCAAATCCGTGTACGGCAGCATGCCCTTGAGCCTGACCTGCCGTCCGAGGCTCAGCGAAGCGATGAGCGCCTCGATCTCCACCCGCCGCGGGCCGTCGCCAACCACCACGATGCTCGCGTTTGGGTGCGCCCGTAGCACGGGCGCCAGATGCCGCAGGGCGAAGGCGAATCCCTTCTTCTCGACCATGCGCCCCACCATACCGAAGACCGGGCCGTCGCCCGACCGTGGCGCCCGCGGCCGGGGCTCTAGGTCAGGCGCGCCAAGGTCGAGGCACAGTGGGACCTCGTGGATCTTCTCCTCAGGGCAACCGAGGGCGGCCAGCCGGCTCTTCATGACCGGCCCCTCGACCACGACAGCCAGTTCCTTGTAGGCAAAGAGCGCCCGGTACCGTCCCCGCCACTCGGGCGCGTCGACCAGGAGTCCGGTGGCGTCGTAGCCATAGAAGTTCACGATGAGCCGCGGCTTGGGCGCACCCGCCGCCTCGAGGGCGCGCCACATGAAGTAGCCGGGCTGGCCGAACTGCGCGTGGGCGACAGCAAAGCGGTGCCGGATCATGTGGCGCCGGAGTGCCCACTCGAAGAGCTCCACGCCGAGAAAACGCCGCGCGGCGGCGCTGACGAGCCACCGGGCTGTGCCGCGCGGAAAGTACTTCGGGAGCTCGGTGACCTCGGCGGGCGCGGCCCGCTGGTCGCACACGCGGTGGGTCACGACCGAGAGCCCCGGCTCCTGCTGCGCCACGAGGGCGATCAACCCGCCGACAAAGGTCTCTGACGGCCCAAAGAGCGAGTCGGTGTAGATCAGCGCGCCCCTGCTCACGACTTGCGCCCGGCAAGGACCGAGATGCGCTCGCCCAGGTCCCTGTAGTCGTGGATGTGCCGGAGGGCCGCCCACGGAAAGAGCCGCTGGTATTCCGCTACGGGGCGGAACGTCCAGTGCGGCGCGTCGGGCTGCTCCGACGTGTTCTCGACGACGAAGAGAAGGCCGCCCGTGCGCAGCACTCGCGCGATCTCGGCTGCCGAGCGGCTGAGCACGGGCTCACGGAGCGCGCCCAGCACGAGACAGACCCAGACGAGGTCGACCGAGCCGTCGGCGAGGTCGATGCGCCCCGGGTCCATCGGGCGGTACTCCACGCGCTCGTGAGGCGCCGCCATGTCGAGGTACGCCAGGACGACATCCACGCCGATTGCCCGGCCCTTGATGCGGTCCGCAAGGTCCGCGGTGAAGCGCCCGGGGCCACAGCCGAAGTCGAGCGCCACTCTCTCCTGCCCCGTGAGACAGCGGGCGAGGTGAGGAAACAGCTCCCGCTTCTGGGCCATCGTCACGGCCTCGTACTCGGACTCGGCGTGACCGAGGTTGAGGACCGAGCGGGGACCGTGGGCGCGGGCGCGCTCGGTCCAGTACGCGAGCGGCGCCGGCGCAGGGCGGCGCACTCCCAGCCGGTGCAGGCAGCGGCCGATCACCCGCCGCGCGAGGGACTGCATCAGAGCGCCTCCGCGAGTCGCGGGACGCGGACGGGCCGCCCGGTCCGCGACGACTCGACGCCGGCCAGGCAGGCGAGCACGGTCTTGGCCGCCTCCTCCGCCGTGCACTGCGGACGGCGCCCTTCGCGAATCGCGGTCGCGAAGTCTTCAACGGCCTCGACGCAGGCGAGCGCGTGCTCGTAGAGGCGCACCGGGTAGTAGCGGGCGCCGTACTCCGCCCCGGGCCGACGGGCGAGGAGCCGGAGCGCCCCGAAGGCCTTGCCCAGCGCCCACGCCGGCAGGTTCCGGCGAAGCTGGCTCAGGAGGTCGTGGCGGTTGGCGCGGTTCGGATCGCGCAGGAGCTTGCGCTGCAGGATCACGGGCTCGTGCAGGAGGCCGGCCCATCCCCGCTCGCGGTCGAAGAGCACATTATTCTCGATGCTGGCCAGGCTGCCGTACAGCCGCACCGCATGATCTTGGGGAACGGCCGAGCCCAGGCTCACGAGGACCTTGCCGAGTGTGCCGGAGGAGAAGCGCAGCGTCGCGACGGTGAGATCGGCCTCCGGGTACTCGGGGTACGCCAGATGGTTCGACGCCGCCCACACCTCGTCGATCTCCGAGCCGGTGAACCACCGCAGGAGGTCGACGAAGTGGCACCCGGCGTAGACGAGCGGCGTCGCGTTGCCCTCGCGGCGCCAGGAGTCGTACTCGAAAGCGCGCCGCGTCAGGTCATGGACGTAGTAGCCCTCGAGGTAGGAGAGCGCGCCGAGCCGGCCCGCGCCGACCGCCTGCTTGATGGCCCGGTGGAGCAGCACGAAGCGCATCTGGTGCAGCACGGCGAGCGTCCGGCCGGCGCGCGCTTCGGCGGCGAGCACCTTGCGCAGGCCGTCCAGAGAATCGGTCAGCGGCTTCTCGCAGAGCACGTGCAGGCCCCGCTCGAGCGCCGCCACGACGTACTCGGCGTGGGTGGCGTCCGGCGTGCAAACGGACACCGCGTCGAGCTCCGGCCAGAAGCGCTCGAGGTCGGCGCAGGCGGCTACCGCCGGCACGAGCTCGGCCGCGCGGGCGAGACCGGCGGGCTTGGCGTCGAAAACTTTGGTCACGCGGCAGCCCGGCACGCACGCGAAATACGAGGCGTGCGCCTGCCCCGCCCCGCCGAAGCCGAGGATCCCCACACGGAGCGTCACGGTTTTGCACTCTCGCGCCGGGCCAGCACGCTGAAGGCCGAGAACTGCGGCCCCCGAAAGGTGGCCTTCGCATCGGCGCCGGGCCAGGCGGGATCTAAGACGATCGGACCGATGAGCGAGCAGCCCCGATCTGCGAGATAGTCGTAGAAGATCTCAGGCACGTCCTCGATTGGCCAGGCGCCGGACAGCGCCGGCCCCTCGTGGTAGTAGTAGCTGCTGCGCCACGCGTCGGTCGTGGCGCGCCCGTAGTGACAGCACTCCGAGGTGAGGTAGATGAGGCCGCCCGGCCGGGTGACGCGGACCATCTCGTCCAGCACGCACGCCGCCCGCTTGCGCTGCTCCGCGTAGGGCACGTGGCTCCGGTCGGGGAGATTCGTGTCCAAGTGCTCGATCACGGACAGAGACGTGACCAGATCGAAGGACTGGTCGGCGAAGGGCAGCTCGACCATGGATCCCGATACCTGTCGGAGGCGGCGGCGGGCCGCGCCCAGGAGGAAATCATTGAGCCGCCCGAGCTTCCCAGCCCAGCGCCGCTCCACCGGCTCAGGAAACTCGAACGAGACGACCTTCGCGCCCTGGGCAATCATCCAGTTGGGCAGCGTGCTCCGGCCGCTGCCGATGTCGAGCACCCGGAGCCCGGCCCAGGACGACACCCAGTTCACCAACGTGCCGTACTCGAAGACGATCTGGCCGATGACGCGCGGGTCGTTGAGCGCCACGAAGAGGGCGATGTCGAACCCCTCGAGCTGCCGCTTCTCTTTTTCCAAGTCCGGCAGCCGGCTCCGGTCGAACATCGCGTTCCACGCGGCAAGCGGCACGCGGGGCGGCGGCGGCTGGATGCGCACGCGCGCCCGCGCGGCGAAAAAGCGCAGGATGAGGCCCAGCCGCCTGAGCCGCGCGATCACCGGCGGCCCTTCGTCGGCCGAACGATGTCCCTGACGGCCGTAACCACGTCGAGGGCGTCCTCGTCAGTGAGCTTGGCGGACAGCGGCAGGCTGACCGTCTGCCGCCCGATGCGCATCGCGTGCGGATAGTCCTCGGGCTTCCAGCCAAACGCCCGCTGGTAGTACGGGTGCTCCGGCACGCTCATGTAATGGACCCCGACGCCGATCTTCCGCGCCGTCATGGCGTCGAGGAAGCCGTCCCGGGTGATGCCCGCGCGGTCCGGGTCCACGAGGAGCGTGTAGAGGTGGTAGGCGTGCCGGGTGTCGGGCGCAGGATCGGCCGGGCGGCCGACGGGCAGGCCGGCGAACGCGGCATTGTAGCGCTCCCAGAGCGCGCGGCGGCGCGGCCACAGCGCCTCGACGCGGTCGAGCTGGTGGAGCCCGATGGCCGCCTGGATGTCCATCATGTTGTACTTGAAGCCGCACTCGACGACGTGGTAGTGCTTGAAGCCCTCGTCGCCGAAGCGCTTCCAGGCATCCTGGCTCATGCCGTGCAGCGCCAGGACTTTGATGCGCGCGGCGTCCTCCGGCCGGCGGGCCACAACCATGCCCCCCTCGCCAGCGGCCACGTTCTTGGTGACGTAGAAGCTCCAGCAGCCGAAGTCGCCGAACGTGCCCGCCTTCTTCCCCCGGTACTCGGTCTCGATGGCGTGCGCGCAATCCTCGACGATCGCGAGCCCCCGGCTCGCCGCGATATCGCAGATCGCCGCCATGTCGCACGGGCGCCCGGCGAAATGCACCAGCACGATGGCCCGCGTGCGCGGCGTGAGGCGCGCCCGAAGCTGGCCGGGGTCCATGTTCATGGTGGATGGATCCACGTCGACGAGGACGGGCGTCGCCCCGGCGTGAATGACGGCGTTCACCGTCGCGCAGAACGTGAGCGCGGTGGTGATCACTTCGTCACCGGGCTTGACGCCCGCGGCGAGGATGCTCAGGTGGAGCGCGGCGGTGCAGGAGCTCACGGCAACGGACTGCTCCACCCCGAGGTAGCGGGCGAACGCGCTCTCGAAGCGCGCAACCTTGGGACCCGTGCCGAGCCAGCCGCTTCGCATGCTGGCGACGACCTCGTCGATCTCCGCTTCCTCGATGAGCGGCGCGCCGAAGACCAGGAACTTATCCCTCACGCCGCTCTCCATTGACCGAGGAAGTCCACGCCGCGAGAGACGCGCCGCGGGCGCTCCCGCTCGCGCGCGGGTCCTCGAACACCGCCCACCACGTGGCGGCGAATTTCTCCCGGCTGAAGCGCTCGAGCGACGCGCGAGCCGCGCTGCCGGCGGCTTCGCGCCGGCGCCGGTCAGCCAGAAAGAACTCGAGCCCCTCGGCCAGCGCCTCGGCGGTGGCCTCCCCGCACACCCACCCGTCATGCCGGTGCTCGATCACTTCCGGCAGCGCGCCCGTCGCGAAGACCACGGAGGGAATGCCGGCCTCCTTGGCCTCGAGGCTGACCAGCCCGAATCCCTCGCGTATCGAGGGACGCGACGGGAAGCAGTGCACCGCCGCCTGCGCCATGAGCGCGGGCACGTCCTCACGGTGTCCGAGGAACCGCACCCGGCCGGCCAGGTCGGCGTCCGCCGCACGGGCGAGGAGGCCGGCGTGATAGCCGTGCCAGGCGGTGGGCTCCCACGCGTCGAGGTCGCCCACGACGTCGAGCGTGACCTCGGGCCGGCGCCGCGTGACGATCGCGACGGCGTCGAGCAGCAGGTCGAGCCCCTTGCCGGGTATGAGCTGCCCGACGAAGATGACCCTGCCGCCGTCACGCTCGGTCGAGGCTGCAGCTCCAGCCGTCCTCCGCGGCGGGCAGTTGTAGATGATCGAAACCTTGCCCGGCCGGACGCCGTGAGCCAGGAGCTCCCGCGCGGTGAAGGCGGAGTTGCAGACGAAACGGTCCACGAAGGGATCGATGCCCCACCGCCAGACCTTCCGGTAGAACGCTCCCGGGTCCGGCGCATTGCCGAGGCGGAAGATCACCGCGATGCCGAGGAGCCGCAAGACGGCCAAGGCGGGAGCATTGCGAAGCCCGGCGACGAAGTCGGGCACCAGCACGTGGGTGGGCCGGAACCTCCGCGCGTCGCGAAGCAGACCGAGGCTGGTCATGCTGACGTCCCACCCGAGCCGGATCCAATGGAGCGGGCTCCGCGCGCGCCGCGCGAAGCTGTACCAGTAGTAGCCCGTCGACCACGTCGCCCCGATGCCCTCGGCCAACCCGGCGATCCGGGCGTTGTCCCACGTGTTCACGACGCAGTGCACGGAGGCGCCGCGCTTTCGTAGGACATGGAGCACCTCGAACGTCATGCGCTCGAGGCCGGCGACCTGGACCATACCGCCACAGCAGGCCAGCACGCGCGGGGAACGCGCGTCCTCGGCGGGCCTGGCCAGCGCACGGCACGCGGCCTCGAGCCCGGCCGTCGCGGTATCGTACGAGTAGACAGCGGCGCGCTCGAGGCACGCGTCCGAATAGGGCCGGCCCTCGTCCAGCCGCGCGCGCACTCGCTCGAGAGCGCCGGCCAGCGCGGTGACGTCGCCGAAGGGAACGACCTCGCCGGTCACGCCGGGTGTCACGAGATCGGGAGCGCAGCCCACGCGGTCGCTGACCACGCAGGGCAGACCCGTCGCCAGCGCCTCGTTGACGACGAGTCCCCAGGAATCACCCGAGTCGCTCGGGAGAGCGAGGCAGTCGGCGGCCGCGTACGCGCGCGGCATCTCGCTCTGGTTGACGAAGCCCGCCCAGACGACCCGCACGCCGAGGCGCGCCGCCGCCTCCCGCAGCCCGCTCTCGATCGCACCTCCGCCAACCATCAGCAGCGCGGCGCCGGGCCTGAGCATTGCGAGCGCTCGGACGACGTCGAGCGGCCGCTTCTTCGCCTCGAGCTTCCCGGCGAAGAGCACGACGAAGTCCTCGTCGCGGAGGCCGAACCTCTCGCGCGACGAGGCGCGCTGATCGCGCGACGCTGCCGCGAAGAAGTCGTTGTCGACGGCGTGAGGGGACGCCCAGACGTGCGTCGCGGGAGCGCCGAAGTGCCGGAGGTAGGCATGCGCCCGCTGTCCCACCGCGAGCCATCCCGAGAAGCGCCGCAGGAGGAGCCGCGTGCGCGCCGCCCAGAGCGGGCCGCGCCAGCCTGCCGGGCGCGTGCCCAGGTGGGTGTCGCCACGATAGAGGACGGGGATGCCCGCGCGGCGGGACGCCCACAGCGCGCGCACGAGCGTGATCGAATGCCAGCCGGGCAGGAGGACGACGTCGGGGCGGCTTCCTCTGACGGCGGCGCCGATCTCCGGGACGTCGAGCCCCCAGAAGCGGTCGCTACTCATATTGTCGCCCGGGCGGGCGGCACGGAGAACGCGGCAGGGGTACCCCTCGGTGAGCGGCAGGTCCCATTCGAAGACGGCGTCGAACCCGGCGCCCTGTTGCACCGCCGTCGGTTGGGTTCCGTAGAGCACTGTCAGGTTGATCCCGGGGCAACGCTCTGCGATGTGTCTCCACCACGGCGCGTAGTACTGGATCGGGTGGGTCAGGACGGCCGTCAGCCTGATCGGGGCGCTCATCGGCAGCCCCTCACCAGGTCGAGAACGCCGGCGAGCCTGCCCGCCAGCGACTCTGCCGAGTGCTCACGCAGGACGGCCGGGTCCACGGCCACCGGGGAATCCACCGGCCGGTCCAGGAGCTCGATGATCTCGCGCGCGATCGCTTCGACGCGCGAGCCCGCGGGCGCGACATCGCCGTAGGTCACGAGGCGCGCAGCGGGCGGCCGCTCGGCCCGGCGCAAAGTATTCGTGACGCTGCTCGCCTCGTGGTAGACGGCCAGCAGCGGCCGCTCGGCGAGCAACGCCGGATAGAGCTTACTCGCGGTGTAGTGACGCTCGCTCGAGCCCATAAGTAGGATCGCGTGGGCCTGCGTCAGCACCGTCAGCGCGTCGAGATAGTCGATGCGCGTCGTCACCTCGGTGACGCGGTCCGCGACACCGAGTAGGGCAGCGAGCGGAAGCGCGCGCGGCGCCGCGCCCGGTACCGTCTGGTTGCCGGTGCCGAAGAAGTGCAGGCGGAGCCGCGCGTACAGCTCGGGACGGCGCTCGCTCACGAGGCGGACCGCGGCCAGCACTGCGCGGAGCGTCTCCGCGCCCAGAGGCAGGAGCGTGCCGACATAGCACACGTGGGTCTGCCCGTCCTTCGGGTCGAACCAGGGATTCTCCCGCGGCGCGCGCCGTATCCGCTCGAAATCGGCCGGCTCACCGCCGATCGGGATCGCCGCGCACGGTGTCCGCTCGAGCCCCGGGTAGCGCCGCCAAAGCTCCCGGTACGTCTCCTCGGACACGGCCGTGATGGCGTCGGCCGCGCGGAGCACGCGCGGCTCGAGTCGCGACGCGAGCAAACGGGTGGCGCGGCTCCGCCAATCGGGAAGCCCGCCGCGGCCGCCGCCGACCGTGAGACCCCACGCGCCGACCCACGGATCCTGGTAGTCGAGCACGAACGGCACGCCGAAGCGCCGCTTGAGTGACGGACCCAGCAGCGCCGGATAGGTCGGGTAGATTGTGATGAAGAGCGCGTCGAAGCGCTCGGTCGCGAGCAGACGCCCAGAAGTTCGCCTCAGGCCGCCCAAGGCCCGGAGGCCGAGGTCGCCCACGCCCGCGAGCCGGGTCAGCGCGACCGGCCACGCTCGGCAGCGGACTACGCGAAGGTCCTCTGGGACGAGTGCGGCCAGGCCCGGGTCGAGCCGGCCCTCGTAGTCCCGCTGGTCCACGGTCAGGACCGTGGGCTCCCAACCATGCCGGCGCAGGTGCGGCGCCAGCAGGCGCACACGGTGCGCGCCCGCGCTCGTGTCGGGCGGGAAATTCGGGCTGACCATAAGGACGCGGCGCATCAGCGGGGCTCCGCCAGCCACTCGGAGCTGACCTCCGGCCCGCGCCCGGCTTCCAACGACGTGACCTCGTAGCCCCAGGCGACCAGCAGTTGCGCGCACGCCCGGCGCTGGCGCTCCCCGTGCAATGCGAGATAGATCGGGGGCCGGTACTTGGCAAAGCTCCGCGCTCCACCCCTGAGAACGGCATCGTCGCTGCCCTCGACGTCGATCTTGACCACGTCAGGCGGGAGGGCCTCATTCTCGGATAGCCACTCGTCCAGGGTGATCGCTGTGACCTCCCAGTCGCCTCCGGGGTCGGCGTGAAACTCGCTGGGCGAGTCGCCCTCCTTCATCCGTAGCGTGCCCGCCCGATCGCTTACCGCCGCCTCGCACACGGCGACGCCGGCAAGGCCGTTCAACGCGAGGTGACGTCTCAGAAAGTGAAGGTTTCTGGGCATCGGCTCGAAGGCGACGACACAGCCTGCGGGGGCCACGACTCGCGCGCTCGGGAGGGTGTAGAGACCCACGTTGGCACCGATATCCCAGACCGTCATCCCGGGTCGTAGGCGCGCCATGAAGCGGAACATCTTGTCCCGCTCCAGGGTGCCCAGCCAAGCCCCGTGGGGCGCCGAGCCCACGACCCACCGAATCCCCCGGCTGGGACCGCTCACCACCGGCACGACGGCCGTCGGCGGAATCAGCCGCAGAGGCATCCGGAGCAGACGCCCGAACCGCCGCTTGAGCGTCATCTCAGTATCTCTTGATCGCGAACTCGATCCTGACCACGCCTGCGCGGACCTGTCGATATTGACCCAGCCTGCCGGGCTTGCGGGCCCGCAGCCCACGTTGACCAAGGGCCCCCACGCAGTGCGCTCAACGGCAGCGCGCTCATCGAGCCATCATCTCGCGGTACAGCCGCTCGTATGCGTCCACGATGGCCCCGTCGCTGAAGCGCCGCTCGGCCTCGTCGCGGCAGCGGTGGCGGTCGATCCGGTCGAGCTGGCCCACCAGGTCGGCCATCTCCTCGGCGGTGTCGCAGAGGAAGCCCGTCTTGCCGTGCTCGATCCCCTCCGGCACGCCGCCTCGCCGGAACGCGATGGCGGGCGTGCCGCAGGCCAGCGCCTCGGGCAGGACGACAGGGAACGGCTCCTCCCACTCGATCGGCAGCAGCAGGGCTGCCGCCGATCCGAGGAGCACATCCTTCTGCGCGTCGTCCACCGGTCCAATGTAGCGGACGAGGCTGCCGTCGATCTGCGGTGCCAGCTCGCGCTCGAAGTACTCGCGCTCGGCCGGCAGCGGCGAAACCGTGCCGGCGATCGTGAGACGGCGGCCGAGCCGCCGCGCCACCGAGATGGCGGTATGCGCCCCCTTGCACCGCTCGAGCCTGCTCAGGAAGACGAGGGGCGCCGTCGCCGCGTCCACGTCCGTGCGCGCGGTGTAGCGGTCCACCGGGGCGCAGTTGTACACGACGCTCCAGTCACCGCCTCCCGGCAGACCCGTGTCGCGGATCGCCGCGCTCACGGCCGTGTAGCGAAGGCGCGTGGCGCCCAGCGCGCGCGCGATCCGCATGTTGCGCGGGTTCACCGGGCGCATGTACGTGTGCACCTTGGGCAGGTCCCGCCGGAGGACCGGGGCCAAGTAGGCGAGGCGGCCGAAATTGTGGACGAGATCGAACCGGCCCGGCCGGCGCCAGAAGCGGGCCGCCAGCGTCGCCAGGTTGCGCGCGTTGCTCCAGCGCGTCCATTCGCCCTCGTGCCCGAATGGCTCTACCAGTCCCGGCACGTGCGATCCCGGCGCCGCCCACAGCGTCACGTCGTGACCACGGCGCGAGAGCCCGGCGGCTACGTCGGCGATGACGCGCTCGATGCCGCCGTAGTGCCGCGGGGGCACCGGAATCACGGGATCCATGAGAAGGAGGATCCTGAGGGTCACGGCAGGGCCCCCTCGACCGCCTCCAACAGGGCTCCGCGCTCGGCCGGGTGCTCCCAGTGCCACCGGCGACCGGCCGCGCGCCAGGCCGCTGCCTTCGCGGCTGCGAGAGCCGTTTTGTCTTCCGCCCAGCGCCGGAGCCCGGACGCGAGAGCGCCCACGTCACCCGGACGGTAGGAGAGAGCGCCCTCGCCCAGGTCGACCGCGAGCGGCCGCTGGCCGGTGGTGTCGGTCAGGACCACCGCGAGACCGGCCAACAGGTAGGTATAGGGCTTGTTCGGGGAGCAGAGATCGCGGTTGAGGACATGCGGCGACTCGACCGCGAGCCCGACGTCATAGCCGGCGCACAGGGCGACCATTGCATCGGGCGGGCCTGGAGCGTGGACCACAAGCTTGAGGAGCGGCGCCCGGCTCTCGGCGAGCCGCTCGATCTCTCGCAGGTATAGGGCATCGCCTCGACCGCGCAGGTGGAGCTCACCGGGAACCGCCGCCATTCCCATGGCCTGCACCACGTCCTCGAGGCCGCGCCTCGGTCCGATGGTCTGGCTGAACCAGTAGAGCCGCAGCCCCTCGCCCGGGCTCGGTTCGAGGACCGGCGGGTCGGACGGAAGCGGAAAGGTATTGTGGACTACCCGCGCCCGCACGGCGTAGCGCTCGGCGTAGGCCGCGGCGATGGCCTCGCTCGACGTCGTCAGGAAGCGGGCCCGGGGCAGAACATCACGCAGGATTCGGTCGGCGAGCGCGTGGGCGACGTCTGCTCCGGGACCGGCAGCGTGCTCGGCCGGGTGGAAGTCCTCGAGGTCGAGCCCGAATGGCACGCCCGTGCGGCTCCCGGCCTCGGCGGCCGCCGCGAGTGCCCCAGTGGTCCCGCCGTAGAAGAGTTCCGCGGGCTCGGCCAGGGCCGCCGCGACGATCTCAGTGTGCGCCCGGCTGTACGCGCGCGCCCCGAGCGCCAGTGGCAGCCGGGCCGATCCCGAAAGGCCCGCGGCCGCCGCAGCCGCCCGGCGGCGCGCGCCGGTCCAGGTGTAGGCGATCGCCGCGCCGCGGCGCCGATAATCCACGGGCGTCCAGGTCCAGGCTCCCTGCCGGCGCCGCAGCACGTCCCGGTCCGCCTCATCGGCCCATGCCATGTGCCGCGTGCTTACTAGGCGCACGCGGTGGCCGTGCGCGGCCAGCGCATCGGCCGCCTTGAGCATCCGCGGGCATGTCGCCAGATGCCCCGCCGTCACCACGCAGATCCGCGCGGTGCTCATGGCGCGTACAGCGCTTCGTAGTCCGCAGCGATCTCGTCCATGGTCCTGACCTTCGGCAAGGCCAGCCGCCAGCGGTCCACGGTGCCCGCGGGGTCCCGGACGATCTCGGCCAGGACCTCCGACAGAGCCCGCCAGTCGCCGGGCGGCACCAGCCGGCCGTTGATCCCGTCCCGCACGATCTCGGCCAGGCCGCCGATCCTGCTGCCGATCACCGGTGTCCCCACCGCCTGGGCCTCCATTGCGACGGTGGGACCGCCCTCGAGAAAGAGAGATGGGCAGCAGAGGACGTCGTACGTCGCGAGAGCGTCGAGCGCCTCCGATGGCGCGACTGCCGGGGCGAACTCGATCCTCGGATCTCCTGCGCTCAACGCCTGCAAGACCTTCACGTACACCCGCTCCGCTTCGGTCCGCACCGGTCCGCGCAATTCCAGCCGGAAGGAAATGTCTCGGGGCAGGCTCGTCACGGAGCGCACAAGATCGCCGATGCCCTTGATCGTGTCGAAACGCCCCATGTAGCCGACCCGGATTGGAGTGCGCGTCGGCCGCTCGTCCGGTCCGGGCTTCGCGGCAATCTTGTGGTGCGACATGCCGAGCCGGTTGAGGACCAGCTTCTCCCGGGGAGCACCGTTGGCGGCAACCACCTCGAACGCCCACTCGGTGAGCACCACGAACTTCTCGGTGATCTCCAACATCTCGCGCTGCATGAGCTGGTTGTGCGCGATGAGCTCGCTCATCCCGAGCGCCGTTCCGATCCTTCCAGGTAGTGCCCGCGCCACCCTGCCGAGGTTCGGCGGCACCGCACCAACGGCCAGCGCGAGCGGCTTGGGCACACCGCGGTGGTGGAGCGCGCAGGCGGCACACTTACCGGGGCTGCAGATGCCATCGCAGAGCCTCTCGCCCCAGCGCATCATGGTTCCGCGCTGGCAGATCCAGCCGAGGCTCCCGCAGTGGTCCGTGACGAACAACCGCGCGCCCACAGCCCGCGCCGCCTTGAGCTCGGCCAGCCCGAGGCCGGTCACGAACGTGTGGGCATGCACGATATCGGGCCGCTGACGGGCGAGCCACGCATGAAAGCGGTCGGCACCGCGCGCCACGACCCTGCCCTGGCTCTCGGCGCGCGTGGGCGCGTCCGGAACGGGATACCGGTAGACGCTGACGCCCTCGTGGTCGTACGTTCGCTCGGCGCCACCGGTCGGGTCGGGGACCGCGATGGTCACGTCCTGCCCGGCCGCACGAAGGCGCTGGGAGAGACCGGCCACGTAGACTTCGCTCCCCCCCAGGCTCTCGGGATAGTACCAGCCGACCGCCTGGACGATCTTCACGGACGTGGCACCGCGATCAATGCGAACAGACCACCCTTCCCCAAAGCGTCGCGGGCGGCGTCTAGGACGTGCCGGCACCCGGGTTCTCTGAGCCGGTCGGCGGCGAACCTATATCGCTGGATGTGGTTGGCGTAGTACGCGGCCCATTCCGCCGTGTCGGGCGCGATGCGTTCGGAGGCCATGACGATCGCTTAGCCTTCTCGCCCAACGGCCCTGGCCGGCAGCGTGACGACGTACTCGCCGTCCCGGTCCAGCGGCGTCCCCGCGTGCGGCTCGCGAAGCGGTGGACGCAGATAGAGCGCCCAGTCCCGCCATCGGAGGCCCGCGTGCCGCAGTTGGGCGGCCGCCACACCCCACCGCCTGGCGCGCACCTCGCGCCACGCACCTCGGGCCAGGGTGAACGCCCAGTTGCGCTTGGCCTGCTCTCGCTCGGCGGCTGTGAGCGGGCATTTCGCCGCGTTGAGCGCGAGCCACGCCGCCCCGGCCGCCACGGCGTATTCCCGTGCGGCGCGGTCCGTTTGAATCTCCTGTCCGGCATGCACGCGGTACCAGAAGAGGTCGGCCGGCATGAGCGCGACGCACACCTTGGCGCACGCCTCGAGCCAGAAGAGGTAGTCGGAGCCCACACCCGCGTCCGGGAAGCCCCCCAGCTCGGCGAACACAGTAGCCCTGAAGAGCGCGCCGGCGGGGCCGCACATGAACAGGCCGCTGCCGAGGAACTCGCGCTGATAGCTCATGCGTGGCGTCAGCAGCATAGGACAGGGTCCGCCGGGCCAGCTCGTTCGCGTCGACATGCCGAAGCCGGCCCCGGGCGCAGCGCGGAGCATGCCCACCATGGTCTCTAGGCAGTGCGGGTACATGAGGTCGTCGGAATCGTGGTACTTGAGGAACGCTCCGCGCGCGAGGGCCGCCGCGCGATTTCGGTTCGGGTAGTCCCCGAGATTTCGATCGTTGACGACCACGCGCACCCTCGGGTCGGGCTCGTAGCTGCGTGCGATGTCCACCGTCCGGTCCCCGGATCGATCGTCCACGACAATCAGCTCGAAGTCGCCGAACGTCTGGGCCAGCACGCTCTCGATGGCGAGGGCGATGTGCGGCTCGCGGTTGAAGGCGGTCATCAGCACGCTGACTGCGGGAGGCGCGCTCATGCCGTTGCCGAAGTCGGTGCACACCGGCGCCATGACCGGCGCACCGTGCGCACCGCGCGCACGAGCGTGTTGGGAAGCCAGGGCGAGTCGAGCCGGCTGCCGTAGGAGAGATGGAACCGCGCGGGCTTCGGACGGCCCAGCTCCCGCCAGCGGGCATACAACGCCTGGTAGTCGGCGGCGCGCTCCCGTATATCGAACCGGTCCGCCACGGTACGCCGCGCCGCCCGGCTCATCGCTTCGAGCCGCTCGCGGTCTCGGGCGAGCGCGGCGATGGCGTCGGCGAAGCCGGCGATGTCGCCGACCGGCGGCCGGTAGCCGGTGACGCCGGGCTCCACGACCTCCGGGATGCCGCTCAGGAGGTCGCTCACCACCGGCACCATGCCGGCGGCGCCGGCCTCGAGGAGCGCCACCGGCAGGCCTTCCGAGCGCGACGGCATCACGAGCACGTCGTGCTCTCGGTAGAGCGCGAGCACCCGGTTCATGGGCTGGAGGCCCGTCCAGCGCGCGGGCGCATGCGCGCCCCACCGGCGCTGGAGCTCCGCCTCGTCAGGCCCGACGCCCTGGAGCGTCCACGTCACGGCGACGCCCAGCTCCCGGAGCCGCGCGTCGATGGCGGGCAGGTCGAAGATGCCCTTCTCGCGGTTCATGCGTCCGACGTAGAGCAGGCGGAGCGGCCCCGCGGCCGGAGCGCGGCAGGCCGACGGGATCGCGACGCCGTACGGCAGGTTGAAGATCGTGTCGCGCCGATGCGGCAGCCGGGCCGCCAGCTGGTCGTGCATCCGCCGCGTGTACGTCACGAAGCAGTCGATCAGCGGCTCGTGCCGCTCCGCCAGGTCGTAGTAGTAGTCGAAGTCGCCGTGCGTGATGCTCACGACGGTCCGGTCTCCTGGGTGCACGGCGAGCATCGCCAGCTCGAGCCAATCGTTGGCCACGAGCACGCCGGGGCCTGACGGGACGGCCCGGGCCAGGCGCCGGAGCACGCTGTAGAGGTTCTCGACGGGCAGGCTGTACTCGACGCGGCGTTGGGCGTCCGCCGCCAGCGTGCCGTCGAACGGCGTGTCGTTCTCAAGGTGGTTGCGCGTGAGGATGGCGCAGTGCCGAAAGCCGTCGCGGCGCCGGTGGGCCAGGAGGTTGTCGACGAAATTCAGCACGCCGCCGATCTTCCCCGGCAGGACGTAGACCACGCTGGGCGCGCCGCTCATCGCGCCCTCGCGGGCCGCGTGCCGGCGCCGGCCCCGAGCCACGCGATGGTCCTGCGCAGCCCTTCGTCCAGAGGAACCTGGGGCTCCCAGCCGATCCCGCGGATCTTCGAGATGTCCGCGTACCACTTGGGCGTATCACCGGGAAAGGACCGGCCCGTCGGGGCCAGCATGATCGACGAATGGCCCATCAGGGTCGCGATCGCGCGCGCCAGGTCCAGAAGCCGGACCGGCGCGCCGGAAGCCAGGTTGTAGTCCTCTCCGGGCTTCCCGTTCGTGGCGATGGCGGTCAACCCGCGCGCCGCGTCCTCGACGTACAGGAAGTCGCGGACCTGGTTGCCGTCGCCCAAGATCTCGATCCTGGCCGGATTCGCCTGGATCTTCCGGATCAGGTCGTGGATCGCGAACCGGACCATGCCGATGCCGTAGACGTTGAACATGCGTGCCACCCGCACGTCCACACCGTAGCAGCGGTGGTACGCGGAGCAGTAGACTTCTCCCGCGAGCTTCCCGGCGGCGTAGGGCGACATGGGCCGCTGCAGGCCCGTCTCCGTCCAGGGCAGGTCGTTGCCCGCATCGAACACCGAGGCCGAGGAAGCGAAGACGAATCGGCTCCCCCGCCCCCGCGCCGACTCCAGCGTCTCGAACAAGCCGCCTACGTTGTTGGTGAAGTCCATCCGCGGGTCCTCGACGGAGGTCCGGATGTCCGCCGAAGCGGCCAGGTGGAACACGACGGTTCGGTCGTCGAGGCGGGGGGTCAGAACGCCCGGGGTGGCTACGTCGAGGGTGAGGGATTCCGTCCCCAGCCCCTCGCACGGGACCTTGTCCACGGCCAGCACCTTCCACCCGGCACCGATGAGATGGGCGACGAGGTTCTTGCCGATGAAGCCGTTGGCGCCCGTGACGACCGCCTTGCCGGTCATGACGCTTCCCGGGCCGCGGGAGCGGCGCGCGACAGGACATCGGAACAACTCCACTCGGCCTTGCGGCAGATGAGGCCGCGGCTCGGGTGGAGATCGTACGGGCGCCACGGCTCCACGGGCGGAAGCACGCCGAACGCGAGCGCCTCGCTGATCTCGTCCACGTGCTGGAGGAACGGGATGCCCACGAAGACGTTGATCCCGTAGCGGCCGGGCACGAGCGTGGGCCCCGGCAGTCGAACGAGCACCCGGCAGGCGCGGGAGTCCGGAAGCGCCACGCCCGTGTCGTCGACGTTCATGAGGCTCAGGAGCGGCTGTCCGTCATCCGAGCAGACCACGAGCTCGACGACGAGACCGCGGAGGCTGCTCCCCGCGGCCGCCCCGCCCGCGACCTCGATCGTGACCTCCACCAGCAGGTCGGCGTCGCACGGCCTCGCGGCGACCGGCTCCTTGTCTTCATCGAGGATGCGCATGTTGGTCACACGAGCCCACCCCGTGCCGCGGCGGTCCCGGGGATTGAACCGCGCGCCCTCTTCCTGCTCTCGGCCCGGCCGCACGTACAGATCCGAGACGGCCGCCATCGGGCCGGCGGCCGCCACCCTGCCGCGCTCGAGCAGGAGGCCCCGCTCGCACAGACGCCGCATGGCCGCCATGTTGTGGCTCACAAATACCACCGTCCGTCCGCCCCGGGCGACCTCGTCCATCTTGCCCAGGCACTTCTTCTGGAACTCGAGGTCGCCGACGGCCATCACTTCGTCGACCAAGAGGATCTCGGTGGCTAGGTGGGCCGCGACGGCGAAGGCGAGCCGCATGTACATCCCGCTCGAGTAGCGCTTCACCGGGGTGTCGATGAAGGCCTCGACGCCCGCGAAGGCGATGATCTCGTCGAACTTCCGGTCGATCTCCGGCCGGCGCATCCCGAGGATGGTGCCGGTGAGATAGACGTTCTCCCGCCCCGTCAGGTCCCCGTGGAAGCCCGTGCCCACCTCGAGCAGGCTGCCGACCCGGCCGCGCAGCTCGATGCGCCCGGTGGTCGGCGGCGTGATCCGGGAGATGATCTTGAGCGCCGTGCTCTTGTCGGCGCCGTTTCGGCCGATGATACCCAAAACCTCGCCCTGCTCCACGTCGAAGGACACGTCGCGAAGCGCCCAGAATTCCTCCTGCGCGGCCCGGGTGCCACGCTTTGCCGCGAGCCGGCGGAACGGAGAGGCGACCATGTCCACCAGCGCCTCCCGGAGATGGCCCGGGCGCTGGGCCGGCCCGCCGATGCGGTAGCGCTTGCCGAGCCCCTGGACGCGGAGGACGGGCGCGCTCACGGCCTCACACCACGTCCGCGAAGGTGCGTTCCATCCGGTGGAACTGCCACGCACCCACGGCGGCCAGGAGGACCGCGCTCAGCGCGGACACGCCGAGGGTGCTCCAGTCGAGCGGCCGCCCGAGGACGGCGGCGCGGTAGGCCTCGATGATCCCGGTCATCGGGTTGAGCGCGAAGAGCGGCCGCCAGCGCTCGGGCACGATGCTCGTCGGGTAGACCACCGGCGTGGCGAACATCCAGAGCTGCATGAGAAACGGGATGGCGTACTGGACGTCGCGGTAGCGCACGTTGAGCGCGGCCAACCACATGCCGATGCCGGTGGCCGCGACGGCCGTCAGCGCCGCAACCGGGACCAGCAGCACGACCGAGAGCGCGGGCCGAATGCCGTACCAGCCCATGAGACATCCGAGGACGGCGAAGGCGATCGCGAAGTCCACGAGGGCCGACAGGGTCGCCGACAGCGGCACGAGCACGCGCGGAAAGTACACGCGGGTGAGCAGGTTCGCGCTGCCGACCACGCTGGCACCGCTCCTGGCGACGGCGCCCGAGAAGTACATCCACGGCAGCAGGCCCAGGTAGCAGAAGATCGGGTACGGCACGCCGTCGCTCGGCACCCCGGCCAGCCGGCCGAGGAAGATCGTGAAGACCACCATGGACAAGAGCGGCTGGAGGATCGCCCAGAGAACGCCGAGCGCCGTCTGCTTGTAGCGCACCGCGATATCGCGCCACGTGAGGAAGTACAGGAGGTCGCGGTAGTGCCAGAGCTCACGCAGATTGACGACGCCTCCGCCCGTCGCGGCGTCAATGACGACCCACGGCACCGCACGCTCCATGGGGCGGCTCACGCGGCGACCCGCCCGCGGCGCGCGGCCTCGAAGCGCGCCAGCGTCACCAGCGCCCACGGGCGCGACCAGTGGGCGCGGCGCCGGGCGAAGGCGTCCCAGACGTCCTCGACGGACCTTCGCTCGAGCCGCTTGCTCTCGAGGCAGAGCGCCCGCAGATCGCCCGCGCGGGCGCGCATCCAGCGATCCATGGGGAACGTGAAGCCCATCTTGGGCCGGTCCCAGACGGCGCGCGGCAGCCGGTCTGCCAGCGCGTCGAGGAGCAGCGGCTTGGGACGCGCGCCGTCGAGCTTCATCGAGGCCGGGAGCGCCAGCACGTGCTGGACGAGCCGGTGGTCGAGGTAGGGCACGCGCGTTTCGACCGAGTGGGCCATGCTCATGACATCAGTGTCGCGGAGGAGCTGGTTGCCGAGGTAGTGGGAGATGTCGAATCGCGTCAGCGCCTCGCGGAGACCGTGCGCGGCCTCCGGGGGCAGCGCGGCGCGCGCGTTGCCAAGGCCGCCGGCCTCCAAGCCGAGGAGGCCGCGCGCCTGCACTTCGGTGAAGAGCCCGCGGATGAGGAGGTAGACGCCCGCGGCCGACGGCGCTTCGAGATACGCCGCCCGGTCGAGACCGGGCCGGCCGAGCCCGGCGCACGCCGCCGCCAGCCTTGCGAGCCCGCGACGCGCCGGGCGTGGCAGCGCCGCCATGACCCTGCGCGCGCCCGCGAGCGCCGCGACGGAGCGCAGGTGGCAGTAGCCCCAGAAAACCTCGTCGCCGCCCAGCCCCGAGAGCACGACCGACAGCCCCGCCTCGCGCGCTGCGCGGGACACGCACCAGGTGTTGAGACCGTCCACCGTCGGCTGGTCCATGGCGGCGAAGAAGCGCGGCAGCTCGTCGAAGACGGAGCCCGACCGCACCACGATCTCGCGGTGATCGGTACCGTACCGGTCGGCGACCAGCCGGGCGTAGCGGGCCTCGGAGAGCTCGGCCTCGTCGAAGGCCACGGTCAGCGTAGTCAGCGGCCGCTCGCGTCCGGCGACGGCAAGAGCGACCAGGCCCGCGGAGTCGACGCCGCCGGAGAGGAAGACGCCCAACGGCGCGTCGCTCACGAGGTGAAGCCCCACCGTCTCGTCGAGCAGCGCGCGCGTCGAGGCCACGGCCTCCGCCCGCGAGGGCGGCGACGGGGGCCGCGCGGCCTCGACCGCCGCGTCGAGGCTCCAGTAGCGCGTCAGGCGCAGCCCGTCCGCGTCCACGTGGGCGACGTGGCCGGCCGGCAGCGCGCGCACGTCCTTGACCGTGGTCAGCGGCGCGGGCACGCTCCCCAGCTCGAGAAAGCGGCCCAGGGCCTCGGGGCTCGTCTCGTCCGGAACGAGACCGCTCGTGACAACGGCGCGGATCTCCGACGCGAAGACGACTCGCGTCCGGTCCTCGTAGGAGTACAGCGGCTTGATGCCGAAGCGGTCGCGGCCGAGGAGCAGTCGCGGTCGCGGCGAGGCTTCGAAGAGCGCGAAGGCGAACATGCCCCGCAGCCGCTCCGCGACGCCATCGCCCCAGGCGTCCCAGCCGCGGAGAAGCACCTCGGTGTCCGTGGCCGAGCGGAACGTGGCGGCTCCGCCCAGCTCGGCGCGGAGCTCGCGGTGGTTGTAGATCTCGCCGTTGTGGGCGACCCATCTCCGCCCGTCGTCGCCGCCCATGGGCATGCGGCCCCGCGGCGATCGGTCGATGATGGACAGGCGGCGGGAACACAGGACGACGGGCGGCGCTCCGGGCACGGCCGCATACGTGCGGATGTGATCGGGATCGAGATGTTCGAGCAGGAGGCGGACCTCCGAGTCCGCGGACGCCACCTCGGGCACCAGCAGTCCCCAGTCGTCGGGGCCGCGGTGGACCTGGGCGTCCATCATCCGCAGCACCGCGCCGATGTCCTCGGCGCTGACTGAGCCCGTGAGTCTGAAGATGCCGGCGATACCGCACATGACGGTGAGCCCCCTAGAAGCGAACGCGATCCCGTGCAAGCCGGCGAGGCCGCCTCCCCATTAGCTTTCTAGTCTACGGAAGGGCCGGGGGTAAGGCCTCTTAAATAAAGCAAATTGTCATAGTCGGCGTTTAGTTACCAGCAGAATGTCCGCCGCTCCGCCGCGGGTAGCGAATTGCACGAGCTGGCGGTCGGTCGTCAACTGATGGGCGAGGGGCGAGTCGGCCACCTCCTTTCGGTCCGCCCCAGGGGGCGTGAGAACCGATTTTCGGGGGATACCAAGATCGCCCCCACCTCGGACACCTTCCTGGGGGCGCCTGGGCCCTCGGCGGTGACGCGGAGGAGGGGATGACGGGGTTCGGCCTGCCGATCGGCCGCGAGTCGGACCGCCACGGTCGATCGCGAAGTGCTCGCCGCTCGCGTTCAGCGGTCCGCCGCGGTCGCGGAGGTAGAGATCGTTGGTGGACCGGGATCCGAGACTGCGACGCTCGGCGACGAATCCATGTGGTGTGCGCTGCGTATCGCGCGACTCCCGGCCGGCGCGCCATACGGGAAGCGCGTGATCGCCCGCTCGCGGGCACTGAGGGCGTCCTAGCCTGGATTTCCACGGACCGGAATTCGCCTAAGATTCCGGGTCATCCGCCATCGACGCCGACTGTGACTGTCAGCGGCCGGCCCCGCGTGAACGCCGGGCCGCCGGCTCATCGGCGCGCCGCCGCCATCACGCGTTCGACGAGGGGGAAGAGGTCGCGGCGCGCCGCAGCGAAGCTGTACTGCGCGACGCAGCGCTCCCGTGCCCGGGCCCCGAGGGCCGCCGCCTCGTCGGGGTGGTCGACGAGGTGGGCGATGCCCTGGGCCAGGGCCGCCACATCGCCGGGGGCCACGAGGAGACCGCAGCCGTCCAGGATCTCGGGAATCATCGAGACCCGGGTCGAGACGATGGGGCGGCCCAGGGCCATGGCGTCGAAGATCTTGGCGGGCACCTGCCCGCGCGTATCGCTCGTATCGCGCTGGGGCACCGCCACCACGTCGGCCGCTGCCAGGTAGCGCGGCACGTCTGAGAAGGGAATCTTTCCCACGAGCCGGACGCCGGGATACCGTTGCTCGATCTCGCGCGCGGCCCCTCCCGCCGGCTCCGTTCCGACGAGCGCCAGCACGACGTCGGGTCGCCGGAGGCTCGCGACGGCATCACAGAGGTCCAAGACACCCTTGTAGCCCCGTGGCGTCCCGAGGAACATGACCAGCCGGCCCTTCCCCACCGCTAGCCGGCTGCGAACGATGGTCGGATCGGCGCCATCCGGCCGCCAGGCCTCCGTGTCCCTCACGTGGGGGATGAGCGTGCCCCCGAATCGCTGCTGGAGGAATCGGGATGCCACCGTGATGCCGTCGGCGGCCCCGGACAAGCGCTCCATGAGCCAAGTCCATGGAAGTCCGGCGGGATTGGCCAAGTTGAGCGCCCGCCCCACTGTGCCCCAGAAGCCCGAGCGCGCGAAGAAACCGACCTCCCAGTCATCGATGTCGAGCAGGAGCGGCTTGCCGGCGGCGAAGTGCTTGAGGTACCCGATCCCCGCGCTGGCGAGCTTCGGCTTGGAGGCATAGACGAGATCGCCGTCGGCCAGCTTCGAGAGCGCGGGGATCGCCGCCACTAATCGCGGGAACTTCCTCGCAGGCAGGGTCCGGTGCGGAAACTGTTCCGCACGCGCCGGTTCCCACACCGCGTCCGTGGAGCACGGGCCTACCACCTCGACCCGGGCGAGGGGCTCGAGCAGCCGGGCCAGGAGGATGGCCCGCGCGGCGGCGTTGTCGCCCAGATCGAAGCAGAGCACCGAGATCTTCACACGGCTCCCCGTGGGCTCTCTACACCAGCTCTGCCCGCGTCTTGCCGGACCAGGGGCACAGGGCCAGAACCGGACAGCGAGGGCAGTCGGGCTTGCGCGCCCCACACGTACGCCGCCCGTGGATGATCAGGAGATGCGTCGCTCGGGTCCACTTCGGCTTCGGGATGAGCGCGCAAAGATCGTCGTGGATCTTCTCAGGCACGTCGGCCCGGGTGAGCGCGAGCCGCTGTGACACGCGGGTGACGTGAGTGTCCACGGCCAGGGCCGGAATGCCGAAGGCGTTTCCGAGGACGACGTTGGCCGTCTTCCGGCCCACGCCCGGCAGCGCCGTCAGCTCGTCGACGGTTCGCGGCACGTCGCCGCCGTGGCGCTCCACCAGGGCCCGGCCCATCCCCACGAGCGAGCGCGCCTTGGCTTTGAAGAAGCCCGTCGAGTGGATCTCCCGCTCGAGCGTGGGCGCATGCGCCCGGGCGAAGTCCTCCGCCTTGCGATAGCGGTCGAAGAGCGTGGCCGTCACGGCATTGACCCGCTCGTCGGTGCACTGCGCCGAGAGAATGGTCGCTGCCAGGAGCTCGAGTGGAGTCCTGAATCGCAACTCGATCCCGGCGTCGGGATAGGCCTTCCAGAGCCGCGCCAGGATCTTGGCGGTCCTTGCCCTTTTCGCCTGCGCCGGCTCGGCCACGGTGGCGCGCTCTATTCCAGCGCCGCGCGGATCAGCGCGACGCGGCTCGCCGCCTCACCGGTCTGAAGCGGCGTGGGGTCGTGGGGCACGCGCCACACCGGCCAGAGGGGCTCGGGGTCGTCCGGAAGGCGCGGCACCAGGTGCCAGTGGATGTGCGGCACCTGGTTGCCGAGCAGCTCGTAGTTCATCTTCACGGGCCGATAGACCCGCGCCAGCGCCTGCGCCACGCGGTTCACCTCCTCGATCATCGCCGCCCGCTCGCGGGCCTCGAGGTCGTACAGCTCGACCGCGTGGCGCGTGAGCACGACGAAGACCCAGCCGGGGAAGAACTGGTCTTCGTTGAGATAGGCGCGGCTCGTTCCGAGGTCGGCGATAAAGAGCGGGCCTTCGGCGGCGACGCGCGCGCACATGACGCACGCGGCCGCCGTCATGCCAGCCGCTCCCGCAGGTACCGCCCGATTCGTTCGACGGCTTCCTCGATGCGCTCGAGCGAATTGGAATAGGAGAAGCGGAGGAAGCCCTCGGCGCGGCCGCCGAAGTCCACCCCAGGCGTCACGCCCACGTGCGCGTGATCGAGGATGTCGAAGGCGAGGGTCTTGGAGTCCGCTCCGAAGCGCTTCGCATTGGCCAGGACGTAGAACGCGCCCGTCGGCGGCACCGCGACGCCGAGCCCGATGCGCCTGAGCCCCGCCACCATCGCCTGCCGCCGCTGGTCGAAGATCTTGCGGAAGCGCGCGGTGTCCTCGCCCGCCTCCGTCAGCGCCGCCAGAGCCGCCCACTGGACGAACTCGTTGGTGGAGATGAAGAAATTGCCGTGCGCGGTCTGGAGCGCCCGCATGAACTCGCGCGGCGCGATGACATACCCGAGCCGCCAGCCCGTCATGGCGTACGCCTTCGAAAACCCGTTGAGCACGAAGGCGTGGTCCGTGTACTCGAGGATGGTGTGCTCGGTTCCCTCGTAGGTCAGGCCATGGTAGATCTCGTCGGAGACGACCCAGGGACCGAGCCCCGCCACCGCCTTGAGGGTCTCGGCGGTCATCACCGCGCCCGTGGGGTTGGCGGGCGAGTTGATGAGGACGGCCCGCGTCCGCGGCGACAGGCGGGACGCGAACTCGGCGGGCCGGCACTGGAAGCCGTCCTCCTCCCAGGTCGGCGCCTCGACGCACTCGCCGCCGGGATAGCGGACCAGGTTCGGATAGACGGCGTATCGCGGGTCGGTGAGCAGCACCTGGTCGCCGGGGTCGAGCAAGCTCGAGAAGAGCAGCAGCATGGCGGGCGAGGTCCCGGCGGTCACGAGCACCTGCTCCGGCGAGACCGTGACGCCGTAGCGCGCGCGGTAGTGCTCCGCGATGGCCTCCCGCAGCGGGACGAGTCCCAGGCTGTGCGCGTAGCGCGTCCGGCCGTCCTTGAGCGCCTTCTCGGCCGCTTCGCGGATCACCGGCGGGGTGTCGAAGTCGGGCTCGCCGAACTCGAGGTGGATGATGTCCGTGCCCTGGCGCTCCAATTCCTGCGCCCGCTGGAAGACCTCGACGGCGAGAAACGGCTCGATGACCCGTGAACGCTTCGACGTCACTGCCGCGTCTCCCCGGTCCGCGCCAGCCGAAGGCGAGCGGCCAGGACCTGCATCACCATGCGAGGGCCGTCAGTGAGCACGCCGACCTTCGAGCCCGGCTGGTCGACCCAGTTGACGGCGATCTCCGTCACCCGATAGCCGCGCCGGCGCGCCAGCAAGAGCAGCTCCACATCGAAGGCGAAGCCCTCCGTCCGCAGCTCCCCGAACAGCGCCTCGGCGGCGGCGCCCCGGAAGAGCTTGAAACCGCACTGCGTGTCGCTGACCTCGGGGACGCCCAGCCGTCTCACCAGGAAGTTGAAGACGTCGCCCGAGAGCTTCCGGTGCAACCGCACGCGCCGGCTCACCGACGGGTCGGCCAGCGCGCGCGAGCCGATGGCGACATCGGCGCCCGCCTGGATCCCCCCCTCGAGGCGCTTGACCTCGCCGATGGGCGTGGCGCCGTCGGCATCGGCCATGAGCCGGAGCTTGCCGCGCGCGGCGCGCATGCCCGCCCGGACGGCGAAGCCCTTGCCGTGATTCGCGGCGAGACGGTGCAGCGTCACCGAGGCATGCGCAGCCTGCGCTTCGAGCACTCGCGCGGCCGTCTCATCGCGGCTGCCGTCGTCCACCACCAGGATCTCGTACGGCTCGTCGCGCCCGTCGAAGTAGGCGACGACCTCCCCGAGGTACGCGGGCATACGCAGCGCCTCGTTGTAGGCGGGGATGATCACTGACCAGCGGAGCTCGCCGCCTGCGGGCACGGCGCTCAGGACCAGATGGGCGAGTCGGCGCGCGCGCGGCGGCGGGCGACGCCGGTCCGCTGCGCCGCGCGGGCGACCTCGCTCGCCACGGCCGGGGCAACCTTCTTGTTGAACACGCTGGGAATGATGTACTCGGGCCCGAGC
>JACORX010000195.1 GCA_016179165.1 Candidatus Rokuibacteriota bacterium
CCAGACCAATGATCCCGACCCGGCGCGCCGGCGCGCGCTGACGCTCGACGCCATGCGCTCGCTCGCGCCCTCGCCGCGCCCTTAGCAGATGCCGAACAGCCCGCAGGCCGCTCAAAAGGGTTCAGATGCGAGGCGGCGCCCCGCCGTTCGAGTTGAGCGGCGGCCGCCGGCCGACGCGAGACGAGGGCTGAGTCGATCCGCACGCGAGGCGTACGCCCCGTACGTTGAGCGCGCGGCCGAGGTCGCCCCAACAGTCTTTGCTAAATGACGCAGACGGGCCCTTTTCAGCGGCCTGCTAGGAGACACACCATGTCAGACGAGGTCCTCTGCGGAATCGAAGGCGGCGTGGCCACCGTCACGCTCAACCGGCCCGGCCAGCGCAATGCCATGAACACGGCGCTGCTCACCGCGCTGCGCGCCCGCTTCGAAGAACTGGACGCCAACCGCGACGTGCGCGTGGTGGTCGTCCGCGGAGCGGGCCCAGCCTTCTGCTCCGGCATGGACCTCAAGGAGATGGAGGCCCGCGGGGGCGTTCAGGGCGACGCGGAGAGCGGCGTCATCGAGGTCCTCCGGCGCGTCGAAGGCTCGAGACACCCGACCATCGCCATGGTCCACGGCGACGCCATCGCTGGCGGCTGCGAGCTGGCCCTCCACTGCGACCTGCGTGTCGCGGCCGACGCCGCGCGCTTCGGCATGCCGCTGGCTCGGATCGGCCTCATCATCCCCTTCCCGCTCGGCCAAAAGCTGGTCGAGGTCATCGGCCCGGCCCACACGCGGCATCTCCTCTTCACCGGTCAGCCCATCGACGCCAGGCGGGCGCTGGAGATCGGGATGGTCCACCAGGTCGTCGGGTCAGCGGAGCTGGAGACTGCGACCTATCAGCTTGCGCAGAGCATCGCGCGCAACGCGCCGCTGGCCCTCGCGGGAATCAAGGCCACGATCCTCCGCGCGGTCTCGCTCCGCGAGACCATCGCCTACGCCGATCTCGACGCGGCATTGGCGCGAGCGCGACAGAGCGCGGATGCGAGCGAGGGCCGCCGCGCCATGCTGGAAAAGCGCCGGCCGGTCTTCCGCGGCGAGTGAACCGAGTCAGCCTCTCAGCAGAACCACTGCCTGAGCTCGATGTGGTTACCGTCGGGATCGCGGATCTCCGCTCTGGCGTACTTCTCCCGAACTTTCGGCCCCCAGACGATCTCGATCCTCTTCGTTTTCAGGTACTCGACCGTCACCTGCATGTCGTCGACTTCGAGCGCCATCATGCGGTATCCGAGGTGCTCGTTTCGTGGGGCGGGCTCGACGGAAGCGCCCTCGTACGAAATGAGCTCGACTGTCGTGCCACCCAGGTCCAGGTACACAAGGCTCATCGGCACGCCAAGAGGCGAGCCGTCGATCCGGTCACGTGATCTGACCTTGAACCCGAGTACCTCGGTGTAGAACTCCACGGTTCGCTCCGGCTGGTCCGTGACGATCTCCACGTGGTCGATCCTCTTGAACATGAGTGAGTCCTCCTGATGGATTGTGGACCATCACTCGACAACGTGATCTGCCCGCAGGAGCACCGGCTGCGGGATCGTGAGGCGGAGAGTCTTCGCCGTCCGGAGATTCACCACCAACTCGAACTTGGTGGGCTGTTCGATGGGCAGCTCCCCGGGCCCAGCACCTTTCAGAATCTTATCCACGTAAGTAGCGGCGCGCCGGAACATGTCGGATCGATCGGGCCCGTATGCCATAAGGCCACCATGGTCCGCAAATTCCCTCAGGTGAAATATAGACGGCAAGCGCATCTTTATCGCAACGTCCGCAATCCGTTTGAGGTTCCCAGCGAACAATGGGTCCGGCATGACGGCTAGAGCGCCTGCGCCTGCCGAGGTCGCGTCTTCCAACACCTTGTCGAGATCGTTCGGACTCCGGGCCTCAAGGGATTGAAGCTTTAGACCTAGCGCACGTGCCGGGAATTGACTTTCTTTCCAAGCAAGCGGGGAGGTCGTGCCCTTCGGATTCCAAAGCACAGCCACACGGGTGAGCTTGGGAACGACTTCCTTGAGCAGCTCCAGCCGTTTCCCGGCCAACTCCGGCGCCATTTGCGTCAGCCCCGTGATGTTGCCGCCGGGCCGCCGCAGGTTCTCGACGAGACCTCCTGCGACAGGGTCACCCGCAGAAGCGACCACGATAGGGATTGTCCTGGTGGCCCTCTTGGCAGCCAGAGCATCGGTTTGACTGGACACGACGATGATGTCGACCCCGAGGCGGACGAGCTCGGTTGCGAGGCCAGGGAGACGATCGTTCCTACCCTCCGCATATCGGTACTCGATGCTGATGTTCTGTCCCTCAACCCACCCGAGGGCGCGGAGTCCTTGCCGGAAGGCCTCGTGCCAGGGTGCGGCATCGGAAGGGGAGAATGGCGACAGAAATCCTACCCGGTACGCCTTCCCCGCTTGCTGCGCCTCAGCGGCGACCGGCACGGCGAGGAGGGCAAGAGCAAGCATCATGACCGCTGTGAGCCTCTTTCCAATCATCTCGCTCCCTGTCTCCCGGACCTGCTTGTATCGCTCTTGAGCTGAAGCCACTGCCTCTCGACTGTCCTCGCGAAGTCTAACGTCAGCGATCAGCGGCGACCCGAAGGGTCCGCCGCTGCATCGGCTTGTTGGACAGCCCTGTCTCGGAGACCCTTCAGGAAGGGATCCGTGAGTTCTTGCGATGCCAACCAGGCCAGTTCTTCCTCAAGCGTCATGCCTTCGATCTGGGCCGAGACACTGTCTCGAATCGACCGCATCATTGCAACGGCATCGAACTTCTTCTCGGTTTTACTCATCGGGCAGCACCTCCCGCGGCGCCCGGATCTCGAGCGTTGGATAGCCCCTGCGCAGATTCACGGAGTTGTACCCGTGGATCCGGTACAAATTGACGATGTGCTTGAAGTTCCAACTCACGAGCACATCAACGCGGGCCACGGTTGCGATGGCGATGTGCTGGGCATCGGCCCGCATCTTGGCCGAGATCACTCCTTCAGCAATGTAGGCTTCGGCAAGTTCCCGTGCCTCCGCAACTAGCTGAAGAGTCTCGATGTGCGCCTCGGGCACCGAGGCAAGATGCCTGCGGACCTCGTTCGGGGCGGCGGCCAGCTCCTGCACCGTGAGAGTGGACACAACGAGGATGACGTCGCCTCGGACGAAGCGCTCCATCAGCCGGACCGAATGCTCGCAAAACTCGTCGTCCTCGCAGCCTCCGACCACTGACGCGTCCACGTAGATTCGGGCCTTCATGACATCATCGTACACCGTTCCGGAGCGCCGGCTCCAGAACGTCGGCGCTCACGGTCTGGAGGATAGCCCCTGCCCGGGACCTCCTCAAGGGTGTGGCCGGGCAGATACGATGATCGCGCTAGGCGGCGGGCTTGTCGGCGTCGCCCGGCAGCGGGAAGGAGCGCGCGAGCAAGCTCTCCGGGTCGCTCTCGAGGCGGTAGCCGCTCACGCGCGGGGCCGGCAACCCCGCCGGGGCGAACAGGCCCTTCAGCTCCGTGAGCGGCATGACGCGCACGTGCGAGTGGTCGCGGAGCTTTTCCATCCGGTTGAACTCGGCGGCCTTGGCAGCGTCGGGCGAGGCCTCGGTGTCGATGACGGCCACCCGCCCGCCCGGCGCGCAGACGCGCTTCATCTCGGCGAGCACGGCCGCAGGATCGAGGAAAACGATCATGTCGCGGTGGCTCGGGCTCGTCACGGCGCCCTCCGGCGGGCGGCTACTAACGCTTGGCGCGCGGGCGATCGCGGCGATCTTGTCGGCGAAGTTGATCCGGGCTGTCGTCTTTCGGCTCGTAGCCGATCTTCTCGCGCGCGTGGGCGATGCTCCAGAAGCGGTGCGTGTTGCCGCTGATGCCGTAGACCACGAGGAAGCACACGCCGTGCTCGTCGGCGATGTCCTCCGCCTCGACCATGCGGATCGCCTGCTGGATTTGATCCCGGCGCGAGAGATACGCGCCGAGCGCCCGGTACATGACCTTGATGTCGCCCGGCTTGACCTGGTCGATGTCGTCGTCGCGAGGGCCGCCGATGCGCCACTGGACGATCTCGAGCTTGCGGCCCTCCACCTTGCCGGTGGCGAAGACGAAGCCCAGCAGCTCGTAGGCCGCCTTGGCTCAGCCGTACCAGCCGGGATTCGTAAGGACGGCGACCACGACGCCGAGCCCCGGTTTGCCGTCGCGGGTAGTCGGGCGGACGTCGATCGGCACGAGGTCCCAGGCTCACTCAGCTCTTTGAACATGCGCTGGGCGACGTAACCCGACGCCCCCGTCGGCACCACGCGCCGCGTGGCCATGGCCGGGATCGCCTTCCTAGTCTGCGTTATTCAGGAACGCCCTGTCCGCGTTCTCGCCGCCCCCTCACCCTGCCCTCTCCCCCTTCGGGGGCGAGGGGAACCAAAACGCCTCCCTCTCCCTCGGAGAGGGAGAGGGTCGGGGTGAGGATGGCGCTGTCTTCACGCGTAGTCCGGGCTAGAGCTGGACGCCTTTCATCTGAGCCTCGGGGTAGCGCGTTCCCTTGGCCGCGCCGCGCGGCATGGCCTCGTCGAGGCGCGCCAGGTCGTCGCTCGTCAGCGTCACGGCGAGGGCGCCCAGGTTCTCCTCGAGATACTCGAGGCGCTTGGTGCCGGGGATCGGCACGATGTCCTCGCCCTGCGCGAGCACCCACGCCAGCGCGAGCTGGGACGGCGTGCAGCCCTTCTTCCCGGCCATCTCCGCGATGCGGGCGACCAGCGTCACATTGTGCTCGAGGTTGGCGTCCTGGAAGCGCGGGTGCTGCCGGCGGCGGTCGTCCTCGGGGATGTCGGCCGCGCGCTTGATCGTCGCGGAGAGGAGCCCGCGCCCAAGCGGCGAGTAGGCGACGAAGGAGACGCCGATCGCGCGGCAGACGGCGATCGTGTCCTCGCCTGGATCGCGGTACAGCAGCGAGTACTCGCTCTGCACGGCCGCCAGCGGGTAGACGGCGTGGGCCCGGCGTATCGTCTCTGGCGCCGCTTCCGACAGCCCGATGGCGCGTGCTTTTCCACGCTCCACGAGCCGCGCCATGGCGCCGACGGTCTCCTCGATCGGCACCTTGGGGTCGACGCGATGCTGGTAGTAGAGATCGATGACGTCCATGTCGAGTCGCTTGAGGCTCGCGTCGCAGGCCTGCGCGACGTAGGCCGGACGCCCGTCCACGAGGTTGCCCTTGCCGTCGGCGCTCTGGACATTGCCGAACTTGGTGGCGAGGATGACGCCCTTGCGCCGTCCCTTGAGGGCGCGCCCGAGCAATTGCTCGTTCTGCCCCCAGCCATACAAGTCGGAGGAGTCCAGGAAATCGACACCCCTGTCGAGGGCGGCGTGGATGACGCGGATCGACTGCTCGTCGTCGCTCTTGCCGTAGGTGCCGGACATGGACATCAGGCCGAGCCCCATGGCCGAGACGCGGAGACCACTCTTGCCAAGCGTGCGATGTTCCATTGGACGATCCTCGCTTATACGTAATCCGGCGGGGGAACGAAGCCCTGGTATTCGCGCTCGAGCAGCCGAGCCATGTGGATGCACACGCGATCGCCGTATTGCGGGCCGATAATCTGGATGCCCACCGGCAGGCCCGCCTTGGTGAAGCCGGCCGGCGCGACCGTGGAAGGCAGATACGCCATGCCCGAGTAGCCGGCCCAGAAGAGCTGATCGGTCGTCGGCACGCGGTGGCCGTTGACCTCGATGGTCCGCTCCCAGCGCTCGCCCTGCTGGTCGTGAGGGAAAGCCGCAGAGGCGGCCGCCGGGCAGAGCAGCAGGTCGTACTCCTTGAAGAACTCGGCCCACTTCCAGCGCATCTTGTGCCGCGCCTCGTTGGCCGCGAGCCAGTCGCGGTGCG
>JACORX010000196.1 GCA_016179165.1 Candidatus Rokuibacteriota bacterium
ATACTGGGCGCTCGAATCCTCATGAGCGCCGGAGCTTGTCCGTGACTCACGCCAACCACGGAGTTGTGCCCAGGACGCACCCGTCCGTCTTCCTCGCCCCCTCGTCCTTGGCCCCCTCGTCCTTGGCCCCCTCGTCTCTGGCCCCCTCGTCTCTGGCCCCCTCACCCTACCCTCTCCCCCGATGGGGGAGAGGGTTCTGTCTTCTCCCTCTGTCGCCTTCTTTTCTCCCTCTCCCCTCAGGGGAGAGGGTAGGGTGAGGGGAGATGAAGGTGAGGGGAGATAGATGATCCACGCGTACCGGGGTGTCGTGCCCAAGGTGCACCTGTCCGCCTGGATCGCGGACTCCGCCGACGTCATCGGCAACGTGGAGCTGGGCGAAGAGCCGAGCGTCTGGTTCTCAACCGTGATCCGGGACGACGTGAACTTCGTCCGCGTCGGCCGCGGGACCAACATCCAGGACGGCACCGTCATCCACGTCAACCGCAACGGCACGCCGACCATCCTCGAGGACTACGTCACGGTCGGGCACGCCGCGCGGCTCCACGACTGCCACGTCAAGTCGAACTGCTTGGTCGGCATCGGCGCCGTCGTGCTGGACGGTGTGGTGATCGAGGAGGAGTGCGTGGTCGCAGCCGGCGCCGTCGTCTCGCCCGGCACGCTCGCGCCCAAGGGCAGCCTGCTCATGGGTGCCCCCGCCCGGGTCAAGCGCTCCGTGACCGAGAAGAACCTCGCGCTGATCTACAGCTCGGCCAAGAGCTACATCGGCCTCGCGGCCGAGTACAGGGCCGCGCGGGGCGCCTAGCCATGGCCATCAAGGCGGTGCGGGGCGTTCGAGACATCCTGCCCTCGGAGACGGGCAAGTGGCAGCGCGTGGAGGCCGCGGGGCGAAAGACCTTCGAGGCCTACGGTTACCGCGAGATCAGGCTGCCGCTGTTCGAGCGCACCGAGCTCTTCGCCCGTGGGATCGGCGGCGAGACCGACATCGTCAAGAAGGAGATGTACACCTTCGACGACCGCGGCGGCGACTCGCTGACGCTCCGACCCGAGGCGACCGCGGGGCTTCTGCGCGCCTACATCGAGCACGGCTTCCAGGTCGAGCCCAAGCCCGTCCGTCTCTACACGGCCGGCCCCATGTTCCGCTACGAGCGTCCGCAAGCGGGGCGCTACCGGCAGTTCCACCAGGCTAACGTCGAGGCGCTCGGCGAGGTCAATCCCGCGGTGGACGCCGAAGTCATCTGCATGTTGATGGACTTCTTCTTCGCCCTCGGGCTCGGCGAGCGCCTGGCGCTGCACGTCAACTCCATCGGCGACGTCGGCGACCGCGCGGGGTATATCGTCCGGCTCGTGGACTACCTCCGGCCCCACGCGGCGGCGCTCTGCGGGGAATGCCAGGCCCGGCTCGGGCGCAACCCCCTCCGCGTGCTGGACTGCAAGGTGCCCGACTGCCAGCCCGTCGTCGAGAAGGCGCCGTCCATCCTCGACTCGCTCTCGCCCGAGGCCGCGAAGCACTTTGAGAGCGTGCGAAGCTACCTCGACACCATGGGGCAGGCCTACACGGTCACGCCTCGCCTCGTGCGCGGGCTCGACTACTACGTGCGCACCACGTTCGAGGTGAAGACCGCGGACCTCGGAGCCCAGGACGCGGTCGCGGGCGGCGGGCGCTACGACGGTCTGATCGAGCGCCTGGGCGGACCCGCGGACCCCGGCATTGGCTTCGCCATAGGTCTCGAGCGGGTGGTCCTTCTCCTGGGCGACGCGGAGGCGGCCTCGCGCCCGTTCGTGCTCCTGATACCGCTGGGAGACCCGGCGCTCCAGCGCCTGATGCCCGTCGCGCGCGCGGTCCGCCGGGGCGGCGTGACCGCCGAGCTGGGCTATGGCGCCCGCAAGCTGCCGCGCGAGCTCGAGCGGGCCAACAGGCTCGGCGTCGCCTACGCGGTCATCGCGGGGGAGAACGAGCTGGCGGCCGGGGAGGCGGTGCTGCGCGAGATGAAGACGGGGGAGCAGCGGCGCGTGCCGATCGCGGCGCTGGCCGCCGAGCTCTGCGCCCTCTCCGGCAGGGGCGTTTCCCCCAAGAGTGTTTCCCCCGAGGGTGTTTCCCCCAAGGGTGTTTCCCCCAAGGGTGTTTCCCCCAAGGGTGTTTCCCAATGACCGAGACGCGCGGCGCGTCTCAAGTCGAACCCATGGGCGGCTGGAAGCGGACGCATTCCTGCGGCGCGCTGCGCGCTGGGGATGCCGGCAAGACCGTCACGCTGATGGGCTGGGTCTTCAGGCGGCGCGACCACGGCGGGCTCATCTTTGTGGACATCCGAGACCGCGAGGGTATCACCCAGTGCGTCTTTAACCCCGGCGACGGGGCGGAGGCGCACGCCAAGGTCCAGGGCGTCCGCGGCGAGTTCGTCCTGGCGGTGCGCGGAGCGGTCGCCCCGCGCCCGGCGGGAACCGAGAACGTGAAGATCCCGACCGGCGCCGTCGAGGTGCTTGCTCGCGAGCTCAAGGTCCTCAACGACTGCCGCCCGCTGCCCTTCCAGCTCGACTCGGAGGGTGATGCCGAGGTGGACGAGACGCTTCGGCTGAAGTACCGCTACCTCGACATGCGCCGTGCGCCCGTCCTCAGGGCGTTCCAGGTGCGCGACCTGCTCTGCCGGGCCGTGCGCGATTACCTCCACGAGCACGGCTTCCTCGAGGTGGAGACGCCCTTCCTGACCCGCTCGACACCCGTGGGCGCGCGCGACTTCCTCGTGCCGAGCCGGCTCCAGCCCGGCAGCTTCTACGCGCTGCCGCAGTCGCCCCAGCTTTTCAAGCAGCTCCTGATGGTGGCGGGCTTCGAGCGCTATTTCCAGATCGTCCGCTGCTTCCGAGACGAGGACCTTCGCAAGGACCGCCAGCCGGAGTTCACACAGATCGACATCGAGACCTCCTTCCTCGACCGCGACGACTTTCTGCCCATCGTCGAGGGCTTGGTCGCCGCAATCTGGCGCCGGGTGAAGGGCGTCGAGCTGGCACTGCCGTTCCCGCGGCTGGCCTACGACGAGGCCATGGCGCGCTTCGGCTCCGACAAACCCGACCTGCGCTTCGGGCTCGAGCTCCGGGACGTGTCAGCGCTCTTTGTGGGCGGCGAGTTCCAGGCCTTCGCCCAGGTCGTGGGGGGCGGCGGCGCCGTCAAGGCGCTCCGCATCCCCGGAGCCGGCTCTATGTCCCGCAAGGACCTGGACGACCTCACGGCCGAGGCCAAGCAGGCCGGGGCCAAGGGGCTAGTCTGGATCAAGGTGACGGCGGAGGGTCTCAACTCGCCGGTCGCCAAGTTCCTCTCCGCTGTCCAAGATCGGCTGCTGAGCCTTACCGGAGCGGCCACCGGCGACCTCGTGCTGCTCGTGGGCGACGCCCCGGCCGTTGCCGCGACGGTCCTCGGTCGCCTGCGCATCGACCTGGCCAGGCGGTTCAAGCTCATCCCGGTGGATCGCGACGTGTTCGCCTGGGTCATAGACTTCCCGCTCGTGGAATGGAACGCGGGCGAGAAGCGCTGGGACGCCGTCCACCATCCGTTCACGGCGCCGCGCGATGAGGACTTGCCGCTGTTCGAGTCCGACCCAGGCAAGGCGCGGGCGAAGGCGTATGACCTCGTGCTCAACGGCCAGGAGGCCGCCGGCGGGTCCATCCGCATACACCAGCAGTCGGTCCAGGAGCGCCTCTTCGGCCTGATCGGCATCTCCAAGGAGGAGGCGCGTGCGCGCTTCGGCTTTCTGCTGGAGGCCCTCGAGTTCGGCGCGCCGCCCATGGGAGGCATCGCCTTCGGACTCGACCGGCTGGCGGCGAGTCTGGCCGGGCAGGAGTCCATCCGCGAGGTCATCGCATTTCCGAAGACGCAAAAGGGCACCTGCCCCCTCACCGACGCTCCCGCTCCCGTGGACGCGCGCCAGCTCCGCGACCTTGGGATCCGAGTCGTCGAAGGAGCCGACCCCGCGTGACCGAAGTCGCCCGCGCCACCCGACGCGTCCTGATCCCGCCGGACCTCAACCTGCTCGCCTTGCTCGGGCGCAATGACGAGCACCTGAAGTTGATCGAGACGCAGTACAACGTCCAGGTCACCTCCCGCGGCCACGACGTCACGCTCCGGGGCGACGAGGGAAGGCTCCAGCAGGCGGAGAAGGTGCTGCGCGAGTTGATCGATATGCTGCGCGCACGGCCGTCGCTGGGGGCGTCCGACATTCGCTCGGCCCTCCGCATCGCCGGCGCCGAGCCGGACACCGACCTCAAGGGTTTCCTGGCCGACGCCATCGCGGTGCCGTCGCGGCGCAAGCTCATCAGCCCAAAGACGGCAAACCAGAAGCGTTACCTCGACGCGATCAGGAGCCACGACCTCGTCATCTCCATCGGGCCGGCGGGCACCGGCAAGTCCTACCTCGCCGTCGCCATGGCTGTATCGGCGCTCGTCAAGAGAGAAGTCTCGCGCATCATCCTGACGCGCCCGGCCGTCGAGGCGGGCGAGCGGCTGGGTTTCCTGCCCGGCGACCTGATCGAGAAGTTCCACCCCTACCTCCGGCCGCTCTACGACGCGCTGTACGACATGATCGAGGCCGAGAAGGTCGCCACGCTCACCGAGAAGGGGGCGATCGAGATTGCGCCGCTCGCCTACATGCGCGGCCGCACGCTCAACGACGCGTTCATCATCCTCGACGAGGCGCAGAACACGACGTCGGAGCAGATGAAGATGTTCCTGACGCGCCTCGGCTTCAACTCGAAGATGGTCATCACGGGAGACATCACGCAGGTGGACCTGCCGTCGAGCCGTCCGTCCGGGCTCATCGAGATCCAGACCGTCCTGGAGGGGATCGACGGCATCCGCTTCATCTATTTCGACCACCGGGATGTTGTCAGGCATGACCTCGTCTCGGCCATCGTTCGCGCCTACGACCGCGTCAAGCCCGCCCGGCGCACGCCCCCTCACCCTGCCCTCTCCCCCGATCGGGGAGAGGGGGACTCGAGCACCCAGGTTTCTCCCCCTCACCCCCCTCTGGAAGGAGAGGGTTAGGGTGAGGGTGGGCGCTTGAGGCCCGTGGCCGTCAGCAATCGCCAGCGCCGCGTCCCCGTCTCGACGCCGAGACTGCGCGCGACGGCAGAGGCCGCGCTGCGGGCGCTCGGGCGCGCCGATCTCCATGTCGACGTTACCGTGGTGGACGACTCAGCGATCCGGCGGCTCAACGCGCGCTACCTCCGCAGGCGCAGGACCACCGATGTGCTCGCCTTCGACCTCGAGGCGGATTTCCACGCGACCGGGCCGTCTCGCCTCATGGGTGAGGTGATCGTCTGCGCGGACACGGCGAAGCGGCAGGCCCGGCGCGTCGGCGTGTCGGTCGCGCTCGAGATCGACCTGCTCGTGGTCCACGGGCTCCTGCACCTGGCGGGGTGGGACGACCACGAGCCTCGAGAAGCCCGGCTCATGCACGAGCGCGAGCGGGAGATCCTGGCGGAGACCGGGCGGCGCGCGCCGGCGCGTCTCTGGAACGGCCTCCTCGATCCGCGATGACCGATTCCGGGCACAGGGCGGGCTTCGTCGCGCTGGTGGGCCGCCCGAACGTCGGCAAGTCCACCCTCCTCAACCGGCTCGTGGGCGAGAAGATGGCCATCGTCTCGCGCAGGCCGCAGACCACCCGCACGCGCATCACCGGCATCAAGCACCTGCCTGACGCCCAGGTGGTCTTCGTGGACACGCCGGGTTTGCACGAGGGCGCGGGCCGGCTCGGCGAGCTCATGGTGAAGACCGCGGAGCGGGCGCTCCAGGACGTCGACCTCGTCTGCCTGGTCCTCGAGGCGACCGAGAAACCCGAGCGGCTCGACCGCGCCATCTTCGCGCGCCTCAAGGGCGCCCGCGTTCCCGTCTACGCCGTGCTCAACAAGACGGACCTCGTGGCGCCCAAGTCGAAGCTCCTGGCGCTCATCTCCGCCTGCCGCGCCGAATTTGCCTTCAAGGAGATCGTGCCGGTGTCGGCCGAGAGCGGGGAGAACTGCGAGCGCCTGCTGGCCCTTCTCGTGGCGGCCATGCCGCAGCGACCGCCGCACTTCCCGCGCGAGTCGCTGACCGACCAGCCCGAGACCTTCTGGGTCGCCGAGACGATACGCGAGAAAATCTTCCGCCTGACAAATCAGGAAGTGCCGTACGCCTGCGTGGTTCGCGTGGTGGAGATCAGCGAGCGCAAGCGCCCCGAGTGCCTGTACATCCGGGCGAGCATCTTCGTCGAGCGCGACTCGCAGAAGGGTATCCTGATCGGCAAGGGCGGGGCGACCCTCAAGCGGATCGGCACCACGGCGCGCGAAGACCTCGAGCGCTTCTTCGGGATCAAGGTGTTCCTCGGTCTCACGGTGGCGGTGAGACGAAACTGGAGAACCGACGATCGGGCGCTCAAGGAGTTCGGCTTCTTGCTGACATCCTGACGATGGCGCTGCACAGGACGCAGGGCATCGTCATCGGGCGCCGGGCCCTTGGCGAGAGTGACCGGCTGGTGGACTTCTACACGCGCGACCACGGCAGGGTGCGCGCGGTCGCCAAGTCGGCGCGCCGGACGCGCTCCCGCTTCGGCAGCGCACTCGAGCTCTTCACGCTGGGCGAGCTGATCTTCTTCGACACGGGGCGCAGCGAGCTGGTGCGCGTGGACCACTTCGACATCGTCCACCCCTTCTTGCGAGTGCGCGAGCACCTGGAGCGGCTGGGGCAGGGGGCGTGGATCATCGAGTGCCTGACGCGGCTCACGCCGGACCGCGATTCGCAGCCAGCCCTCTTCGGGCTTACCCTGCGGAGCCTCCGCGCGCTCGACTCCGGCGCCCGGCCTCAGCGGGTCGCCAGCTGCTTCGCACTGCGCGCGGTAGACCTCCTCGGCCACCGGCCACGGATCGACCGATGCATGGAATGCGGGCGCGCCTACCCGTTTCCCGAGGCCGCCCTCGACGTGACGGCAGGCGGACTTCTCTGCGGCCGGTGCGGGGCCGGATCGGACGCGCTCCCCCTCTCGGGCGCCGCCGTCGGGCTCCTCAAGCGGCTGCGCGCCCTGGCGTGGGAGGAAGGGCTCCGGCTGCCGCTCGCGTCCGCACTCGACGCGGAGCTGGCGGCGACGCTCGAGGGCGTCATGACCCGCCTCATCGGCCACCAGCCGCGCTCCGCCCGCTTTCTCGCCCAGACCCGCCGCGGTCTTTCACACCACCCCTCGCCCAGCCCTCTCCCCTGAGGGGAGAGGGTCGCACTTCGAGCTGAGCGGCTCAGCCGCGAGGCGAGGGCTGAGTAGATGAGGGGGCGTGATATTCTCGTACCCATGTCGGTGACCATGGACACGCTCGTTTCCCTCTGCAAGCGGCGCGGCTTCGTGTTCCAGTCGAGCGAGATCTACGGCGGCACGGGCTCCTGCTACGACTACGGCCCGCTGGGCGTCGAGCTCAAGCAGAACATCAAGCGGCTCTTGTGGCGGGACTTCGTCCAGAGCCGCGCGGACATGGTGGGCATCGACGCGTCGATCCTGATGCACCCGACGGTGTGGAAGGCGAGTGGGCACCTGGACCATTTCACCGACCCCATGGTGGACTGCCGGGAGTGCAAGCTGCGCTTCCGCGCGGACCACGTGGACGCGCTGCCGTGGACGCACTACTGCCCCGCGACCAAGGGGAACAAGTTCACGATTCCTGCCGGGGAGCCGTGCGCGCACTGCGGCGCGCGGCGGACGCTGTGTCCCGACTGCGGCAAGGGCCAGCTGACGGCGCCGCGCCAGTTCAACCTGATGTTCAAGACGTTCATGGGCCCGGTCGAAGAGGACGCGTCCGTCGCCTACCTCAGGCCCGAGACGGCCCAGGCCATGTTCGTCAACTTCGACAACGTGCTCCAGTCCATGCGGATGAAACTCCCCTTTGGTATCGCTCAGGCCGGACGGTCGTTCCGCAACGAGATCACGCCCGGCAACTTCATCTTCCGGACGCGCGAGTTCGAGCAGATGGAGATCGAGTACTTCGTCAACCCTCGGGACGCCGTCGAGGGACGGCCCGCCGACGAGTACTGGCACGACCGGTGGATCGCGGACTGCATGGCGTGGTTCCGGCGCTACGGACTGCGGGAGGAAAATCTGAAGTTACGCGAGCATGACAGAGACGAGCTCTCGCACTACTCCAAGCGCACCGTGGACATCGACTATCGCTTTCCCATCGGCTGGAGCGAGCTGATGGGCATCGCCAACCGGACGGACTTCGACCTGAAGCAGCACTCGAAGTTCAGCGGCAAGTCGCTGACGTACTTCGACGAGGAGCGCAAGGAGCACGTCGTGCCCTACGTGATCGAGCCCGCGATGGGCGTGGACCGCGCGCTCCTCGCCTTCATGGCCGATGCGTACGTCGAGGAAGAGGTGCGGGGCGAGAAGCGGGTGGTCCTGCGCTTCCACCCCGAGCTGGCGCCGGTGAAGGTGGCCGTCCTGCCGCTTCTCAAGAAGCGCGAGGAGATCGTGCGCGCCGCTCACGCGATCCGCGCCGATCTCGCCAAGCAGTGGCGGGTCGTGTACGACGACACGGCGGCCATCGGCAGGCTCTACAGACGCCAGGACGAGGTCGGCACGCCCTACTGCGTCACCGTGGACGTGCAAACCGTGGGAGACAGCGAAAAGGGCGAGGCGGGGGACGGCAAGGTGACGATACGCGACCGCGACTCGATGGCGCAGGCCCGCGTTCCCATCGACGCGCTGCCCGGGGTCTTCCACGATCTTCTCGGCGGTGGCGCCTGGGCTCAGGTCGCCGCCCGCCTCGAGCGGCAGATCCAGAAGTAGAGACCGGCCCCACCATGGCGGAGGGGTCTATGCTCTCGGCCCGGACCCTTCTGGTGTCCTCTCATCGGCTGGCTTGCTGTGCGATGGCCGCTCCGGAGGAAGCCGCACTCCGCGACATGCCTTGGGACGTCGCGACACAGTGCGCGGGGGGCAAGAACATCCTCCAAGCCCGGCTTCGGACGCACTCGAGCCAGTAACGAGATACGGGCGAGCCCTACCGGCCCTGAGCTGGGGGGTTCGGCGTCTGGGCTGAGGCGGTCGGCGCCGCACCGGCGGCTGCCTCGGTAGGCGGCGTGACTGGCGTCGCCGGCGAGTCGCCCTTGGGCGCGCCCCGCGCGGGTCCGCAGGTGTTCTTGGGCTCGGTGCCGGCCAGGAAGGCCATCATCACGGGCTTGACGCAGGAGCCCAACGCCGAAAGATCCACCGGCACGACCACCACGCCCTCCGGGGTCGGGAAGTCCTCCACGGGCTTGCCTGCGAGCGCTTCCTTCATGAAGGTCGTCCAGATCGGCACCGCCACGCGCGAGCCGGTCTCGTCCTTGCCGAGGCTCTTCGGCCGGTCGTAGCCGACCCACACGCCCGTGGCCAGTGTCGGCGTGAAGCCGATGAACCAAGCGTTGGAGTAGTCGTTGGTGGTGCCCGTCTTGGCCGCCACGGGCCTGCCGAGGGCCTTGGCGGCGTGGCCCGTGCCGCGCTCGACGGTGCCCTTCATCATGTGGGTGATGACGTAGGCGAGATCGGCTGGGAGCGCCTCCCGCCCCTGCGGCACGTTCTCTTCGAGGAGCTTGCGCTGCGAGTCCAGCACATAGCGGATGGTGGTCGGCTTGACCCACGTGCCCTGGTTGGCGAGCGCGCCGTAGGCCGAGGTCAGCTCGAGCAGCGTCAGGTCTGACGTGCCCAGCGCGATCGACAGGTTCTCCTGGAGCGGGCTGTCCACGCCCAGCCGGCGCGCGATGTCCACGGTGCGCCGGACGCCGATCCGCTCCTGGACCTTGATGGTCGCGACGTTGATGGACTCCTCGAGCGCCTGCTGGTACGTGATGGGGCCGCGGAACTTCCTGTCGTAGTTGTCCGGCTTCCAGATCTTCCCGCCGGCGAGCGGGTACTGGATGGGCGAGTCGTCCACCACGCTTGCCGGCGTCTGGCCCGACTCGAGCGCCGCCATGTACACGAAGGGTTTGAAGGCCGAGCCCGGCTGGCGCCGCGCCTGCACGGCACGGTTGAATTCGCTCTTGAAGAAGTCGTAGCCGCCCACCATGGCGCGGATGTAGCCGGTCTGGGGCTCGAGGGCGAGCAGCGCTCCCTCCGGCCGCTCCGGAGACGGCGCGTCCTTGCCCGCCGAGGAGGCGCGGCGCGTCTCGAGCGCGCGCAGCCCGTCGCGCAGCGAGGCTTCCGCCTTGAGCTGCATGGCGGGCGACAGCGTGGTGTAGACGTGCAGTCCGCCTTTGAAGACGAGGTCGGCGCCGTACTGCGCCTCGAGGTACTGCTGGACGAATTCGAGGTAGTACTGCCCCGTCGTGCGGCGCCGCTCCGGCGGCACCAGGTCGAGGCCCGTTTCGCCTATGCGCTTGGCCTGCTCGGATTTGAGCGCGCCGGTGTCCACCATGCGGAAGAGGACGGTGGTGCGCCTGCGGACCGCGGCATCGGGGTGCTCGAAGGGCGAGTAGGTAGCCGGCGCCTTCGGCAGCCCGGCCAGGAGCGCGCACTCCGCCGGCGCGAGCTCGCTCACGCCCTTGCCGAAGAAGGTGCGCGAGGCGGCCTCGACACCGAAGGCGCCGTGGCCGAAGTAGATGTGGTTGAGGTACATCTCGAGAATACGGTTCTTGGAGTAGCGACGCTCGAGCTCGATGGCGAGCACCGCCTCCTTCAGCTTGCGGTCGAGGCTCCTGTCCGGCGTGAGGAAGAGCACCTTGGCCAGCTGCTGGGTGATGGTGCTGCCGCCCTCCACGATGCGTCCGCGGCGAAAGTTCTGGTAGACCGCCCGCGCGATGCCCATCGGGTCCACACCAAAGTGGGAGTAAAAGCGCGCGTCTTCCGTTGCAATGACGGCCTGCTTGAGCGCCGGGGGCATCTGGCCGAGCGTCACGAAGATGCGTCGCTCGACGTGGAACTCGGTGATCGGCTCATC
>JACORX010000182.1 GCA_016179165.1 Candidatus Rokuibacteriota bacterium
AGCAGGAAGTTGTGATCTCGCCCGCCACGACGACGAGCCCGGTGGTCAGGAGCGTCTCGCACGCCACCCGCCACGTCGGGTACTGGTCCATGATCGCGTCCAGGACGGCGTCCGAGATCTGGTCGGCGATCTTGTCCGGATGCCCCTCGGTCACCGACTCCGAAGTGAACAGGTACTCCTCACGCGCCATCGTTTTCCTCCCCGGGGTGTGCCCGTCGTCTAGTGGATGCGCAGCGCCCCGTCTCCGGACACGCTTCCGGGAGAGTAGCATGGGCGCGGAGACGCCTCAAGGGAAATGCCCGCGCGCAGCCTGCTCCCACGCGCTCAGCCGGTGCGCGAAATCGCACGCGGGACAATGCGAAGCTCCCCCTCCCAGGAGCCGCCGGGCGCCAGCGCCAACGGCCAGCTGACAAGGACGGCCGAGCCCTGGTAGATCCGCTCAAATCCGGCTTCCGAAAGCGACACCGTCTCGATCGGCGCCCAGCCGGCGCCGCCCGCGCCGCTCCACGCGATCTCGACCTCGCAGCCGATCCACTCGTCGACGAGCGTGAGAGTCGCCGCACGCGCGAGTGAGCCGCGCGAGCCCAGAGAGGGCGAGCCCGGGAGCCGGTAGTACCGCCCCGGGGCGTCGCCCGCCGTCAGCGCGAGATTGAGCTGTACGGCCCACGTGCCCTCGAACGCTTCGTCGCCGCGCCACGTGAGACTGTAGCGGGCGCGGAGCCCGGCGCCGGCCGCTCCGATTCGTATCCGCTTCTCGACGGCGAGCGGCAGCCCGTCGAGGGCCGTCGGGCCGAGCGCGATCTCGACCTCGCCGCTCCGCTCGACGATCTCGCTCGGCATCGGCCTCTCACCCATCGCGGCCCGCGCCATCTCCCAGGGGGCGAGCGGATCGGGAGGGGTGCCGGGACGGAAGACCCCGTCGAGGAGCGACGCGCGCCTGAACGGGTCGTAGTCGAGCAGGTCTGCTAAGCCCTCTTCCTTGGACCCCGGGGCGCCGTGGATGGTCGTGACGAGGCCGCCGCCCGACACCGCCGCGCTCTCCTTCACGCGGCCGTGATACATCTCGCGCCGTCGGGTGAACACCCCGGCTATGTCGAGATCGCGCGGGCGGAAGGCGATCTCCGTCACCGTGCCGCCCGCTCCCGGGCGGAGCGTCACGCAGAGCTCGGGCGTGCGAACCCTGAGCTCGGCGCAACCGTCGCCGTCCACGTCGTCGCGCGCCCAGGAGAGATCCTTCGCGCCCAGGACGTCGTCGAGCCGCCGCTCGGCGGCCAGGAGCGCGCTTCCAACAGCGCGCCGGAGGTGCGGCAGGTAGCAGCCGCCAAAAACGCCATGCCAGTAGGCGTCGTTGCCCTGGCTGCGCCAGAGGTCTTCGCGCGCGGCGGCAAGGCGCGGGTCGTCCGGGCGCCGCGCCAGCGCGCCGTGGAGCCGCTCCGACAGGCGCAGCATGCGCCAGTATGCGTCGCCCGTCTCCGGATACTTCACGAGGAAATTGCGCCAGAAGCCGCCCCGGAGGAGCCGCGCCAGACGTAGGCCGTTGGGCAGCGCCAGGAGCTGCTTGCGCGCCTCTTCGATCTCCTCGCCGCGGCGGGCGGGCAGCGCCCACTCGCCCATCTCGGTGTAGGAGGCCGTGGGCAGGTACACGCGTCCGGCTGCCGGCGCCGCGTCGAGACAGGCCGAGAAGGTGGAGAGCGTGATGCCCGGCGCTTCTGCGAGTGCCGCGAAGAAGTGCCTGAGCCACCCCTCGTCGTAGGCCAGGCGGTGGGTACCGGGCCACACGCCGAACTTCTCGCCGTCGTCGAAGAGCGTCACCGCTCCCGAGCCCCGCCGCTCTCCGAGATACCGGATGGTCTCCGCCGGCTCGGCGAAGGGCACGAGGTAGCGCAGCCGCTGGCTGATGGGGAAGACGGCGAGCGTCGCGCCTTGCTCCTCCGTCAGATAGTAACCGCCCAGCGACTCGGGATCGAGGCCGGCCAGGGCGAAGTGCGCGTCGTCGAGGACCACGAACTCGACGCCCGCCTGCCTGAGGACCTTGGGCATGTGCGGCTCCCACACCCTCTCGGCCAGCCACATGCCGCGGGGCTTCACGCCGAAATTCGCGCTCAGGAACTCGCTCAGCGCCTGGATCTGGCCCACCTTGTCCGCGTCCGGGAGCATGGACAGGATGGGCTCGTAGAAGCCGCCCGTCAGAAGCTCGATGCGGCCATCGGCCGCGAGCCGGCCCAAGAGGTCGAAGGTCGGCCGGACCCGCTCGCGGAGAAAGGCCAGGAGGCCTCCGGAGCAGTGCATGGTCAGGACGATCCCGGGGACGGCGCGCGCCGCCTCGAGAAACGGGTGGTACGCCGACCGCGCGGCGTCCAGGATGACCGAGTCGAAGTTTCCGGCGGGCTGGTGGTTGTGGACCCCGAAGAGGAAGCGGATACCCTCACTCACGGTCGATGTCCCGGTGCCGCACCACGGGCGCCAAGCCCGCGGCCTCAAGGGAGCGCCGGAGCAGCTCCACGAGGGTCACCGAGCGGTGGCGGCCTCCGGTGCACCCCAGGGCGACCGTCAGGTAGGCCTTGCCCTCCCGGCGGTAGAGCGGCAGGAGGAAGCGCAAGAGGTCCTCGATCTTCGCCAGCAGCTGGCGGCTCTCCACGAACGACATCACGAACTCTTCCACCGGGACGTCACGGCCGTCGAGGCGCTTGAGGCCTTCCACGAAGTGCGGGTTCGGCAGGAAGCGGACGTCGAAGACGAGGTCGGCGTCGTACGGCGCCCCGTGCTTGAAGCCGAAGGACAAGAGCGAGACCGTCAGAGCGTCACGCGGCCCCTGGGGCCCGTAGCCTTCGACCAGGCGCTCCTTGAGCTGGTGGACCGAGAGGCCCGTGGTGTCGATGATCTGGTCCGCACTCTCCCGCAGGTTCGCGAGCGCCCGGCGCTCCACGCGGATGCCCTCGAGGACGCTCCCGTCGGCGGCAAGCGGGTGGCGGCGGCGCGTCTCCTGGTAGCGCCGCACGAGGGTCTCCTCCGCCGCCTCGAGAAAGAGCACCTCGGGCTTGTGCCCCTGGGCGCGGAGCTCGGCGAGCGTTTCCATCAGGTGGGCGAGATACTCGCCCTCCCGGATGTCCACCCCGAGGGCGATCAGGCGCATGTCGCGGCTCGAGTGCGCGCAGAGCTCCGCGAAGGTTGGGATCAGGGTCGTCGGCAGGTTGTCGACGCAGAAGTAGCCGAGGTCCTCGAGGCACTTGATCGCGAAGCTCCGGCCCGCGCCCGACATGCCGGTGATGATCACGAACCGCAGCACCGGGACGGCTGCGGGCTCGGGTGCGCTCACCGCGGTCACCGCTTCTTGGGCGCGAGCCGCCGCTGGTGGGAGGGCATGATGCCCAGCTCCTCCCGGTACTTGGCGACGGTCCGTCGCGCGATATTCAAGCCCTGCCCCCGGAGCACCTGGGCGACCTCCTGGTCCGACAGCGGCTTGCCCGAGTCCTCCGCAGCGACCATGTCGCGGATCTTCTTCTTGATCGAGACGGAGGAGACCATCTCACCGCTGTCCGAGGCGATCCCGCTGTGGAAGAAGTACTTCAGCTCGAACAGCCCCTGCGGAGTCTCGACGTACTTGTTCGTGGTGACGCGGCTGATGGTGGACTCGTGCATCCCGATGTCCTCGCCCACGTCGCGCAGGGCGAGCGGCCGCAGGTGGGCGACGCCCCTGTCGAGGAAGTCGCGTTGGAACTTGACGAGGCTCTGCGTCACCTTCCGGAGCGTCCGCTGGCGCTGCTCGACACTCTTGATGAGCCACACGGCGGAGCGGACCTTCTGCTCTACATATTGCTTGGCGTCGCCGTCCGAGCGGCGAAGAAGCGAGCGGTACAGCGCGTTGACCCGGAGGCGTGGGATGCCCTCCTCGTTGAGCACGACGACATAGTCCTCGCCCACCTTGTGGATCGAGACGTCGGGGGCGATGTAGCGCTGGTCGGAGACCGCGAAGCGGCGGCCGGGCTTGGGCTCGAGCGCCTGGATCTCCTCCACCGACTCCATGACGCGGTCCAGCGGCAGCTTGAGCGCCCGCGCGATCTCCGTGTAGCGGCGCCGCTCGAGGGCCTCGAAGTGTTTCTCGACGATCTCGACCGACACGGGGTCGGGCTCTGAGTCGGCCGTCAGCTGGAGGATCAGGCACTCGAGCACGTTGCGGGCCGCCACGCCTGTCGGGTCGAACCCCTGCACCAGATGGAGGGCCTGCTCCACCTCCTCGATGGAGGCGCCCATGCCCAGGGCGATCTCGTCCACCTCCGCCCGAAGGTAGCCGTCGTCGTCGATGTTGCCGATGATGGCCTCGCCGATGGCGACGGTCCGCGGATCGTCGGTCGCCCAACGCAGCTGCTCGTTCAGGTGCTCATCGAGAGAGGTGCCGGTGCGTCCGAGGTTCTCGAACGGCAGGTCTTCCCGCTCCTCCGTGGACACGGGTGTCCGCTCTTCGGGCTCGTCGAAGACCGCCTGTGTCAGGTCGAAGGGCAGCTCGTCGGCCCGCTCGCCGTCCACGGAGCTGGTCTCCTTGGACACGGGCTCGACGGGCGCGGGGGCGGCCTCGATCTCCGGCGCTCCGGGCTCGGTCGGGGCTACCGCATCCGCGTCCACATCCTGCGTCTCCTCCGGCAGCTCCTCCAGGAGCGGGTTCTCATCGAGCTCTTTGCGCACGACCTGCTCGAGGTCGAGCGTGGAGAGCTGCAGCAGCTGGATCGCCTGCTGGAGGAGCGGGGTCATCACGACCCGCTGGCTCTGGCGAAGGGACAGGCGCATGGGTCAGATGGTTCGGGCGGGGCGCATCAGAGCGAGAACTTCTCGCCGAGGTAGATCTCGCGTGCCTTGGGGTTGTTCGCCAGCTCGCTGGCCGTGCCGGAGGCCAGGATCTTGCCGTTGTGCAGGATGTACGCGCGGTCCGTGATCGCGAGCGTCTCCCGGACATTGTGGTCGGTGATCAGGACCCCGATGCCGCGGTCCTTGAGCCGGCCCACTATCTCCTGGATGTCGCCGATGGCGATCGGGTCGATGCCGGTGAACGGCTCGTCGAGGAGCAGGTACCGAGGGTTCGTGACGAGCGCGCGGGTGATCTCGAGGCGCCGCCGCTCGCCGCCCGAGAGCGTGTAGGCCTTGTGCCGCGCGAGCCTCGTCAGATCCAGCTCGGCCAAGAGGACCCGGAGCCTGGCCTGGCGCTCGTCGTGGGAGAGGTCGAGGGTCTCGAGAATAGCCAGTAGGTTCTCTTCGACGGTCAGCTTGCGGAACACGGACGATTCCTGAGGCAGGTAGCCCATTCCCAGCCTACAGCGCTTGTACATCGGCAGGTCCGTCACTTCGCGCCCTTCGAGATAGATCCGGCCTCCGTCGGCCCGGAGGAGCCCGACGATCATATAGAAGGACGTCGTCTTGCCGGCGCCGTTGGGACCGAGGAGCCCTACAACCTCACCCCGTTGGATGTCCAGGCTGACCCCGTCCACCACGAGCCGGTTCCTGAAGTGTTTCCTCAGCCCCTGGGCTATCAAACCTTCCATATCACGGACATATGGGCCCAGACGGACCCATCTTGATCTCCGATTTCTTGCGCTCCGGGCCGGACGTGTAGAAGATGGCCTTGACGCGCTCCTGCTTGCCTCCCTCGACCAGGCTCCGGTCCTCGGCGAGGTAGATGGTGATCCGCTCGCCCGTGACGATGTCGGGCCCCCGCCACACCCGCGCGTTGCCGATGAGCACCACACGCTGCTCGGCGTCGTAGTACTCGGTGCGGCTGGCAGTCCCCATCCGGCAGTCGCGGGTGATGATCCGGACATTGCCGCTCGACACCACGCGCTCGATACGGTCCGTCTTGGAGTCCGTGTACACTTCCATCCGGTCGGCGTACTGGACCGAGTTGTCCTGCCTGGCCACGACGTTGCCTTTGAAGATGGAGAGCCCTTCCTTCTGCATGCTCTCGAGGCTGTCGGAGTCGACGATCACCGACGCATTCTTGCCTTCGGTAGCCGGCGCCGCAGGCGGGGTCAACGTCGGGCCCGCGGCCGCGGGCCTCGGCTTAACGGTGCCCTGCTGCTGGGCCGCCGCCATTCCTGTGATCACGAAGACTATAAAAAGGGCTACGCCGGCCGCGGGCGTCGCAACGGTCACCTTCACGATTTGCCCTTCCTCACGGGAGCCGGAGCGGCGGTCGCCTTGGTCCCACTGAAGGTCGCCGTGACCCGTCCATGGACGAGCGTGATCTCTTCGGCGGGCCGGACTTCGAGTCCGGTGCCCCTGACCACCCCTCCGCCCTTGTAGATGGTGACCGGCTGGTCCGTCCACGCCTTTCCCTCGGCGTTGTTCCAACGCAGCACCGTCGTCTCCACGCGCAGTCCGTCGCTGGACATCAGCACGACCTTCCCGCGCAGCTCGACGTCCCGGGTGTCCTGGACGAGGTCGCCTTCCTCGCTCGTCACTTTCCAGCGCCTGCCGGGCTCGTCGACCCCGATCGTCACCTTTTGGAGAACGGTCTTACCAGTCCCCGGAAAGGACTCCGCCTGCTCAGCGTCGAGGCTCCAACGATAGCTCCCGCCCTTGGCGTCCTCCTGAATGTGGATCTCCTTGATCTGCTGGTCGGCTTTTGAGGACGCGGCTTCCTGTCGCGGAGCCGCGGTGCGCTGTCCCCTGACGATCAGGACACCGATCACGGCCGCCACGAAGAGGAGGACTCCTAGAGCGATTCCGGTGGCTGCACGGTCCATATGCAATTTCAGTACCACGGTAGCACACCACCACCGGCCAGGTAAACAAGAAAGCCCAGCCGCGCCGCGCTTTGAAGCTTATTTGCTGGGCGGCCAGGCCTTGCGGGACCGGAGCAGGAACTCTATGGCCTCTCTCACGGCACCATGCCCGCCGGCCGACCGGGAGACCCAGCCCGAAGCTCGCCGCACCTCGGGTACGGCGTCCGCCGGAGCCATGGCAAGTCCGGCGATCCGCATCACGGGCAAGTCGAGCAGGTCATCGCCCATGACGGCGGTCTCGGCCGCCTTCACGCCAAGCCGCGCCAGGAGAGCGCGCAGCAGGGATTCCTTGTCCGCGACTCCCTGGTGCACCTCGACGACTCCAAGCTCGCTCATCCGTCGGGTCACCGCCGCCGAGGCCCGACCCGAGACGACCGCGATCTCGACACCCGCGCGCCGCGCGACCTGTATGGCGAGACCGTCCCTGACATGGAAGCGCTTCGTCTCTTCGCCCGAGGCCCCGTAGACCACAATGCCGTCGGTGAGGACGCCGTCCACATCGAGGACCAGCAGGCGGATCCTCGCGACCCCGGACGGAGTCTTGGTCTTCACACGATCTTGGCGCGGAGGATATCGTGGATGTGGATGACGCCGGCGGGGCGGCCGCTTTCGTCCGTGATGACGAGGCTCGTGATCACGCCTTCCATGAGCGCCAGCGCCCGGGCGGCCAACTCGTCGGCGCCTATCCGCTTGGGGTTGGCGGTCATACAATCCCCCGCCCGACGGTCGAGAAGCGTCCCATGCGCCAGCTGCTGGCGTCTCAAGTCGCCGTCGGTGATGATCCCCACCAGACGCCCGGCCCCGTCCACCACGGTCGTCATGCCGAGCCGCTTGGCGCCCATCTCCTCGATCGCCTCCTTCATCGTCGCCGTCTCGGTGACCACCGGCAGGGCGTCGCCCGTGTGCATAAGATCCCGCACCCGGAAGAGCGACTGCCAGCCGAGCGCGCCTCGCGGGTGAAGCGCGGCGTAGTCCTCCGGGCCCAGCCCTTTCAAATCCAGGAGCGCCATGGCAAGCGCATCGCCCATGGCGAGCGCCGCCGTCGTACTCGACGTGGGCGCGAGATTCATCGGGCATGCTTCCTCCGCCACGCCCACGTCCAGGATCACGTCCGCCTGCCGCGCCAGCGTCGAGGCGGGGCTTCCCGTGAGGAGGATGAGCGACACGCCGAGCCGCTTGATGGCGGGCAGCACGGCCAGGACCTCGTCCGTCTCACCGGAGTTGGACAGCGCCAGGATCAGGTCGTCTCTCGCCACCATGCCGATGTCGCCGTGGACGCCCTCGGCCGGATGGAGAAAATACGCGGGTGTCCCCGTGCTGGCCAGCGTGGAGGCGATCTTCCTTCCGATCAGCCCCGACTTGCCCATCCCCGTCACGATCACCCGGCCGCGGCAGCCGTGCATCAGCTCGACCGCGCGCACGAAACGGTCATCGAGACGGCTCCGGAGACCTCCGATGCTCTCGGCCTCGAGCCGCAGCACTCGATCGGCCATGGCGAGCAGCCGCTCGCGGTCCATCACCGCGCCGGATCTCTCAGCCGGGATACGGTGGTGAGGCCGGATACGATGGCCCCGATCTCCTCGAGCAGCCGCGGCAGGTCGTCGAGCCGCAGCATGTTCGGCCCGTCGGAAAGCCGGCGGCCGTCAGGCATCGTCCGGTCAGGGTCCTCGTGGATCTCCATGAAGAGGGCATCCACGCCGACGGCTACGGCAGCCCGTGCCAGCGCCTGAACGTATTGCCGCTCCCCTCCGGAGCGATCTCCCGCTCCGCCGGGGAGCTGAACCGCGTGCGTCGCATCGAAGATCACGGGGCAGCCGAAGCCGCGCATGATCGGAAGCCCGCGGAAGTCCACCACGAGGTTGTTGTAGCCGAAGGAGGCACCTCGCTCCGTGAGCAGAACGGCCTCGTTCCCCGTCGATCGGATCTTCTCCACGACATTGCGCATGTCCTGCGGGGCCAGGAACTGTCCCTTCTTCACGTTCACCGGCTTGCGCGTGCCGCCGCACGCGAGCAGCAGGTCCGTCTGGCGACAAAGGAAGGCCGGCACCTGGAGCACGTCGAGCACCTCGGCGGCCGGACCGACTTCCGAAACGTCGTGGACGTCCGAGAGCACGGGCAGCCCGGTCACCTCTTTGACGCGCTCGAGTATCCTCAGGCCCTCCTTGAGCCCCGGCCCCCGATAGGAGTGGACCGACGAGCGGTTGGCCTTGTCGTAGGAGGATTTGTAGATGAAGGGCACCTTGGCGTCGCCCGTGATGCGCCGGAGACGCTCGGCCATCATCAGGGCGTGGCGCTCGTCCTCGATGGCGCACGGGCCGCCGATGAGCGCCAGCGGGGCGCCGCCGCCGATGACAACACCGCCGGCCACCTGCACCGGCCGCGTGCGCGGCTCAGCCGTCATGCCGCCGCCTGGTGGTCCATGGCGGCGCGGATGAAGGCCGCGAAGAGCGGGTGCGGCGCCCACGGCTTGGAGCGGAACTCCGGGTGAAACTGCCCCGCGACGAACCACGGATGCCCGGGCAGCTCGACGATCTCGACCAGCTGCTTCTCGGACCAGATTCCCGAGATGCGGAGTCCGCCCGCCTCGAGCGCCTTCAGGTAGTCGTTGTTGACCTCGTAGCGGTGGCGGTGGCGCTCGCGGATCGCCCCCTGACCGTAGGCCCGCGAGGCTGCGCTGCCTTCGGCCAGGACCACCGGGTAGAGGCCGAGCCGCATCGTGCCGCCCTTGTCCGTGATGTTACGCTGCTCGGGCAGCAGGTCGACGACGTTGTGCGCCGGCTTGGGGTCGAACTCCGTCGAGTTGGCGCCTTCGAGGCCGCACACGTGCCGCGCGTACTCGATCACGGCGCACTGCATACCGAGGCAGATCCCGAAGTACGGCACCTTGCGCTCCCGCGCGTAGCGGATCGCCTGGATCTTCCCCTCGATGCCGCGGTCGCCGAAGCCGCCCGGCACCAGGATGCCGTCGAGCCCCTCGACGTGGCCGGCCAGCCCCTCGCGCTCGAGGCGCTCGGCGTCGACCCACACCACGTCCACAGCCACTTCGTGGGCGATCCCGCCGTGAGCCAGGGCTTCGTACAAACTCTTGTACGAGTCCTTGACCTCGATGTACTTGCCGACGATCCCGATCCGCACCCGGCCGCGGGGCGCCTTGATACGGTGGACGATCTCCTCCCAGCGCGAGAGATCGGCACGCCGCTGCGGGAGACCGAGGAGCCTGCACACGCTCTCGTCGAGCCCCTGTTCGTGAAAGGCCAGCGGCACCTCGTAGATCGTGTCCACGTCGCGCGCGGCGATGACCGCCTCCTCCTCGACGTCGCAGAAGAGCGCGATCTTCGACTTGATGGCGGGCGTGAGCAGGTGCTCCTTGTCGGTCCGGCACAGCAGCACGTCGGGCTGGATTCCGATCGCGCGCAGCTCCTTGACCGAGTGCTGCGTTGCCTTGGTCTTCAGCTCGCCCGCTGCCTGGATGAAGGGCACGAGGGTCAGGTGAACGTAGATGACGTTGTCTTTGCCGACGTCCTTCTTGAACTGCCGGACCGCTTCGAGGAACGGCAGCCCCTCGATGTCGCCCACCGTGCCGCCGATCTCCACGATGACCACGTCGAGGCCCGAGGCGATCTTGCGTATCGAGGCCTTGATCTGGTCCGTGATGTGCGGGATGACCTGCACCGTGCGGCCGAGGTAGTCCCCGCGCCGCTCCTTCTCGATGACCGTGCCGTACACCTTGCCAGCGGTGATGTTGTTGTCGCGCGTCGTCTGAGCGGAGGTGAACCGCTCGTAGTGCCCGAGGTCGAGGTCGGTCTCGCCGCCGTCGTCGGTGACGTAGACCTCGCCGTGCTGGTAGGGGCTCATGGTGCCCGCGTCCACGTTGATGTACGGGTCCATCTTGAGCAGCGTCACGCGGAACCCCCGGGCCTCGAGCAGCGAGCCGATGGAAGCGGCCGCCAGTCCTTTGCCCAGGGACGACACGACGCCGCCCGTCACGAAGATGAATTTCGGGGTCACCGGGTCTCTCCTTTTCTCGTCAGCGCCTCGACCCAATCGGCGACGGCCGCGCTCTCATCGTCCTTCGTCCGCACCCGCCCGTCGAGTCTCAAGTCGCGCAACAGGGCGAGCACCCGCGCCACCCGCGGCCCGCGCGGCACGCCCGCCGCGACCACGTCGTCGCCCGAAGACAGCGGGCGCGCGCCGCGCCCCTGCCCCAGGAACCACTCGATCCTGCCGCGCGCCCTGTGGCCGCCGCAGAGCCACGCTCCGAGGAGGGTTGCCTCCGGCGCCGGCCGGAGCATCTCGGCGACCCGGCTCGGCCTCAGCGAAGCCTGCGCCCCGACCCGCCGCGCCAGGGAGCGCGCGGCCGCCGGGTCAAGCCGCGCGGCGTCGACGCTCGCCACGGCAAGCCTCCGCAGGCACCGCTCCGCCGTCGGCCGCGGCTGGTCGAAGAGCAGCGCCGCGAGGGCCAACCCGCCCACCTCGACAGCGACGCCCGTGCGGTGGGCCCAGGCGGCGAGGCTGCGCGCGGCACTGAGGCGCCCGCGGCTCCGGCGGGTCACGCGAAAGCCAGGATCCCAGATTCTCAAGGCTCCCCAGCCGAGCAGCAGGCCGAGTACGCCCCAGGGGTCCGGCTCGTCCATCACCAAGTCCAGCTCCGCGTGGAGCCGTTGTCCGGAGAGGGCCGGGTACTCGCCCGCCCGCCACGCCAGCGAGAGCGCCCGCCTGAAGTCCGCGTCCGGTGTGAGCCCGAGCCGCGCTGCATACCGGGCGCCCCTGAAGATCCGCGTCGGGTCCTCGACGAAGGACAGCGGGTGCAGTACCCGGAGGCGCCTCGCGACCAGGTCGCGCTGACCGCCGAAGGGGTCAAGCAGGCGGCCCCACGCGGATGGCGCCAGAGCGACGGCCATGGCATTGACCGAGAAGTCGCGCCGTCCAAGGTCCTCGTCGAACGAAGCCGGACTCACGTCCGGCAGGGCGCCCGGCATGCCGTAACGCTCGCGACGTGCGGAGGCGATATCCACGCGACCGATTCGAGCGCCATCGGGTGTCGTACCGCCTTCGAGGGACGCCGTGCCGAAGGCGGCGTGGACCACCAGGTGCCCGCCTGTCTCTTCCGCGAGCCTCCGCCCGAAGGCGATGCCGTTGCCTTCGACGGCGAGGTCGAGGTCGGGCGCCGGCTGCCCGGCACGGGCGAGGAGGAGATCCCGGACGAAGCCTCCGACCGCGTACACCGCCTGCCCCTGCGCCTCGCCGAGCTTGCCCGCGGTGCGCAGCAGCCAGAGCCTCGCCTCGCCCTCGGAGCCATGGAGACGATCGAGTCTCTCGAGGATCGACGCTGCGGGCGACGTCGCCGGGCGAGGCGACGGCTCGACGATGCCCACGGCCCGCCGGCCGGCGCGCACGAGCACCGCAGACGCGCCGCCCTGAAGCAGCCGCCTCACGGCGATCTCCCCCGTTCCGTCTGTCACCAAGGGCAAGCCGATATGGGCGATGTCGAGCCAACGCCATCGCCCGAACCCCCAAGATTCCGCGCGTTCGAGGTCCTTCCGGCGCGTCGCCGCGCGCCGATCCGTCACGACGTGGGCACCCGCCGCCCGCGCCAACTCGAGCGCCTTCCCCACACTCACGGAGCCGGGCGCCTTCACCACACGCCGATCCATGAGATCGGCGGCGCGCGGCTCGACCTGTGGGTACGGGTGTCCGTGCCTGGCCATGTCCTAGCTGGCCTTGCTGATCGCGCGGGGGTGGAACTTCCGGTACATCGCGCGGACGGCGGACGACGGCAGGTGGGTGTAGATCTGCGTCGTCGCGATGTCGGCGTGACCCAGCATCGCCTGGACCGAACGCAGATCGGCGCCACGCTCCAGGAGATGGCTCGCGAAGGAATGGCGCAGGGTGTGCGGGGAAACCGCGCTCCGCAGCCCCGCCCGCCTCGCGGCGCGCTTGATGACGGACCAGAGGGACTGCCGCGACAGCAGCCGGCCGTAGCGATTGAGAAAGAGGATCCCGGGGTCGCTCCGCCTGACGAAGCCTGGGCGGGACGTGGACACGTAGCGCTCCACCCAGCGGAGCGCCTGGGCGCCCACCGGCACGAGGCGCTGGCGGCTGCCCTTACCGGTGGCCGTGACGTAACCCGCCGTGATGTTGAGGTCCTCGATCCTGAGCGTCAGACACTCTGAGGCCCGCAATCCTGAGGCGTAGAGCAGCTCGAGCATGGCGCGGTCCCGAAGGCCCTCGGGGGCGGAGAGGTCCGGCGACTCGACCAAACTCCCCGTGTCTTCGATCGAGAGTGTGCGCGGCAGCCTGCGCGGCGGGCGCGGCGATTCGAGGTGCTCCGTCGGGTCCCGGCAGATCTCACCCGAGGCCAGGAGAAAGCGATAGAAGCCGCGCACGGCGGAGAGATGCCGGGCCGCACTCCGGGCCCCGAGCCCGCGGCGCCTCAAGTCCTCGATGTAGTCGCTGAGGTCGCCCACGCGCGCCGTCACCACAGACCGCCGCCGGCGCTTCAGGAAGGCCGTGAAGCCGGCGAGGTCACGGCGGTAGGCGGCGAGCGTGTGCGGTGAGGCGCCCCGCTCTGTCTGCAGGGCGGCGAAAAACTCGCGGACCGCGTCCATCAGCCTCTCCGGGGCCCGGACACAGCGACGCCCCGGTACCGGCCCTTCCGTACTGCCGAGGCCGTGACCGGGGCGTACCCGACCCACCGCAAACGCATGACAGATTCTATCACCCGCTCCCCGCCCCCGGCAAGGATTGCCCGCGCCGCCGCAGCATGCCGACGAGCGCTCCGAGCTCAGGGGCCCGGAGCGCCGCGGCCGCAATCACGTAGACGAGCATACCCCCGGCCAGCGCGCCCAAAGTCCACGCGGCGCCGGCCCACCCCGTGCCCAGCCGTGGGGCGGCCCAGACGCACCAGAGGAGGAGCGCCGCCGCCGCGCCGCCCGTGCGAAGCAACGAGCCCGCAATCTGCAAGCCGCCGATCGGCCCGAGCCGTCGGCGCAGGAGCCAGCAGAGCAGCAGCAGGTTGACGTAGGCCGACAGCGAGGAAGCCAGCGCGAGCCCCGCGTGCTGGAGCGGCCACATGAGACTGATCGCGAGGACGACGTTGGCGGCGACGGATGCGAGCCCGGCCCAGACGGGCGTCCGCGTATCGCCGAGCGCATAGAATGTCTGCGCGGCGATCCGCGTGGCTGAGAACGCGGGCAGCCCGACCGCGTAGCCTGCCAGGGCCTGGGTCGTCGCAACCGCATCAGCAGGCGTGAACTCACCGCGCTCGAAGAGCAGCCTGACGATTGGATGGCCGAGCGCGATGAGGCCGACAGCCGCGGGCAGCGCGACGAATACCGAGAGCCGGAGCGAGAAGCCGAGCGTGTCGGACAGCGCGCGATGCTCTCCCCGCGCGACCTGGCCCGACATGCTGGGCAGGGCCGCCGTCGCAAGGGCGACGCCGAAGACTCCGAGAGGGAGTTCCATCACGCGATCGGCGTAATACAGATAGGACACGGTGCCCTCGGTCAGCAGCGAGGCCAGGAGCGTGTTCACGAGCACCGTCACCTGGACCGCGGCCAGCCCGAACACCGCGGGCCAGAGCCTGCCGGCAATCAACCCGACGGCGGGATGCGACCACTCGGCCGAGGGACGGAGCGGGACTCCCAGCCGCGCCAGCTCAGGCAGCTGGACGAGCAGCTGGCCGGCGCCGCCGACGAGGACACCCACCGCCAGCGAGAAGACCGGCGGCGACATCCTGCCGGCTAGGAAGAGCACGGAGAGGATCATCGCGACGTTGTGCACCGCCGGGGCGACGGCCGCGGTGAAGAAGCGGTGCTGGGCATTGAGCACGCCCATCGCCAGTGCGGCAAGGCCTACGAGCAGGAGGTACGGGAACATCCAGGTCGTCAGCCTCCCGGCCAGCCCGATCAGCTCGGGATCGTCGGCCCAGCCCGGCGCCATCACCCGCACGATCCAAGGTGCCAACAGCGTGCCGAGGCCCGAGACAACGCACAGGACTACCATGGCGACACCCGTGACCGCACGGACCAGGCGGCCGAACTCTGCTCGGCCGGCCCGTTCCAGGCATTCCGTGAAGACGGGGATGATGGCGGTGGACAGCGCCCCCTCGGCCAGAAGCCGGCGGAGCAGGTTGGGGATGCGGAAGGCCACGAAGAAGGCGTCGGTCACCGGCCCCGCTCCGAAGGCCCGCGCCATGACCATGTCGCGCACGAAGCCGAGCACGCGGCTTGCGAGGGTGGCGGCCCCGATGACGCCCACGGCCCGCACAATCCTGTCCTGGAGGGCCCGCTGCGCTTCGTTCACGGCGACATTTCCCTTGACAGTCGCGGACATGGACGGTACCGTCTAGTGTCGTTCAACGCGCAAAGCACCCAGGCCCCGTCACGCGTTTCATGCACGTTCTTGCCAAGGGAGGAAGTTCACCGTGGCCAACACCCCCTCCGCCAAAAAGCGGATCAAGCAGAACCTGAAGCGGCGCATGCGCAATGGCGCGGTGCGCAGCACCATTCGCTCGTCGGTGAAAACGGCGCGCGCCGCGGTCAGCGAGAAGACCCCGCAGGCGAAAGGGGCCGTGCTCGATGCCATCCGCATCCTCGACCGGGCTGTGAGCCGCGGCATCATCCACCGCAACACCGCCGCCCGCAGGAAGTCGGCCCTGGCCCGCTCGATCGGGCATTAATCCCCCCATCAGCCGCGGGGACCTTGCTTCGCCAAGCGGTCGAGCAGCTCAATCGCGGAGTCCCGCAGGGTTTCGCCGCCGTTCTCGCCGTATAGACTGCCGCAGGCGACGTAGCTCGGCTGCCCGTAGTCCCGACGCGTGAGGAAATATCCGAGGTAGTCGTTGCTGTACCCTGCGACGAAAGTTTCGTCGAAGGTCCGCCGTCCGGCAGTCTTGATGTCAAGACCGAGCCGCGTCTGGAGCTCGCCGGGGACCGTCACCCACGCCGTGCCCCCTATGCGGACAGCCGTGAGGCCGGCTGACGACGGCAGAGTCCAGCCGAGCCCGAGCCGGAACGCCGCCGGTACCCAGCGGCCTGTGCAGTTGCGCACCGAGAGTGCTGGGCCGGGCAGCGACACCTGGCTCCGGACGGCGCGGAGCGTCAGGTCGCGCCCGGGCGGCAGTGTTCGCCATGCAGCCAGTGCGGCCGAGGCCAGCGCCGCGCCGGCGCTCTCCACGCCCGGCCAGCCCCGCAGCCTCGGGCTGACATCTCCCGCCGCGCCGTTGACGAAAAGCACAGGCGCCCCCGTCTCCCTCTCGAGTCTCGCCGATGCCTCGGCCATGAGGTCGCCAGAGAGGGTCCTGTTGGCGCGGCCGAGCGCCGTGCCGTGGACCGCGTAGTTCCACACGAGGGCGACCGGACGGCCGTCGGCGCCCATCACTTTCAGGAGGCCGAGCTCCGGATCGAGCGGCTGGTCGAGGCGGCTGATCGCCACACCCGTCACCGTGGTCTTGCCCCACGCCAAGAGGGCCGGAACCCGTCGCCGTAGAGCTCCCCGCGCAGCCTTCTCCATGCCGTTGACAATGGCCTTCCGCACGGCCGGTGACTCCCGATCGGCGGCGACGAGAGCCCAGAACGCCGAATCCGCGTAGGCGCCTGGGCCCGAGTGCGTGTGCGACGCCGAGACGATGACGATCGGCGGCTCGCCGCCCCGATCCGCGAGACGCGCGCGCACTTCCGCGACCATGGTAGGGTCGACGGCGACCAGGTCCACGGCGAGCCAGACAACCATGAGGCCGCGGGACTCAAGCGCCAGCGCACGCACGCGGAGCGGATCGTGGACGCCGCTGGACGGGTTGAACCAAAACGTATTGGGGAACCGCCCGAGGAAATCCGGGATCCACGCCCGCCGCGGGAAGCCGCCGTAGCCGGCGAGCGGGGCACCTGCCGGCAGCTCCAGTTCAAGAGATGCGGCCCCGGAGGTGAGGGTCGCGGCCGGAACGGCGGCGGCGGCGTGAAGCGATAGCACCTCCACGATGGCGAGCGCCCACGCGAGGGCGCCCGGCCTCACGCCTCGCACAGGTCGGCGACGAGAACCGCCAGCTCCGGGCGCGGCGCGCCGCCCAGCTTGAGCCGGCGCTCGGCCCGCCAGCAGCGATCGAGGCGCTCTGCCGTCGCCCGCAGCGGCGCTCGCCTCGCCTGCGCCGCAAGGATGGCGAGGAGGCGCAGCGGCTCCTCACCCGCCCCCAGCAGGCGCTCGAGCAGAGACAACGCGGCGGCGGCGTCCCGCCGCTCCACGGCCCGCGTCAGCTCGAAGACCTCGTGCGAGCGGTGCTCGCCCACCACCGTACGAACCTCGACCGCTCCGACGCGCCGGTTCTCGGGCCCGCCCGCGAGAGCGGCTTTCCCGGCTTCGCCCGCGAGAGCGGCAGGATCGTCGCCAACGAGGGTGATGAGCAACAGGGCCGCCTCTTCGTCGATCTCTAAGCCGTCGGCGGAGGCCCGGGCGCGTAGCCAGCCCGCGAGCGCGTGCCCGACGAGCTGGGGGATCTCGACGGCTCCCCCGGCGGGCACCGCCTTCAGGAGCCAGTGAGACGGCGCGAGCGGCTGAGGCACCGTAACGGCCAGGACCGTGCTCGGGTTCGGGGAACGCACGTAGTCGACCAGCGGTTGGGCCTGCTTCGGGCCGAGCCCCTCGACGCCGCGAGCCACGACCAGCCGCCGTGGCGTTCCCCACGGCAGCGTCTCCGCAGCCCGGACGATGCCCTCGGCCCCCGCCTCGCGGGCCTCGAGCACCTCGCGGGACATGACCAAGAGCCCTGGATCAGGACAGACGGCGCGGGTAAGCGTGGCCAGAGCCTCTTCGATAAGGAAGGGCTCCGGTCCGTGGAGCAGCACGACGGGCGCCACCTGCCCCTGTGTCAGCCCTTGAAGCCAGGCCGCGTACTGCACTAGAAACGGTCGATCGCGTGGCCGACGATCTTCCGGCCGATCTCGAGCGCCGCCTGTTTCACCGCTCCTTCTTCGCGGCTGATCGTGTCCGAGACCTGGCCGGCCACGTCGAAGGAGACCTCCTCGACGAGGCCGTCCTGCTGCCAGAGCATCTCGGTGCGGCGAAGGTCGCGGAATCGGACGTTCATCGTCACCGTCAGGCGGTAGGACCGGAGGTTGAGCCTGCTGTCATACGTGAGCGACTGGACCCGGTAACCCGTAATCTCCCCGTCGAGGACCGAGTCCGCTTCATCGAGGGAGGCGACCTTCAGCCTGCCACTACTCGTGAACGCGTTGACCACGGCCGAGGTGATCGTGCTCTCCGCCCCAGCCTCGGTTGTCCGGTTCCTGAACACCGGCACCGACACCGTCTTGAGGTGGTCGGGCAGGTTGCCCCTGAGCGAGTAGCCACATCCCCCCGCGGCCGCGGCGAGCAGGAGCGCGGCAGACAGCAGAGCGCGAGTCGCGCGAAGTCGGCTCATGACCGCGTCACGATATTGACGAGGCGACCGGGCACGACCACGACCTTGGCAACCTCCCGGCCGTCGATCCAGGGACGGATCTTGTCCTCGGCGAGGGCCTGCTCTCGCACGGCCTGCTCGGGAGCCGACACGTCCACGGTCAGCCGGCTGCGGACCTTGCCGTCTACTTGGACCACCACTGTCACCTGCTCGCGCACGAGCGCAGCCGCGTCCGCGGCAGGCCACGCCTGACGGAAGAGACTCTCGCCGTGCCCGAGCGCCTGCCACAGCTCTTCGGTCATGTGCGGACACACCGGCCCGAGAAGCAGGAGCGCCGTTTCCACCGCTTCCCGAACCAGGCCTGCGCGCTCGGCCGCGGCGACGCGATCGAGCGAGTCCCGTTCAAATTCGTGGAGCGCATTGACCATCTCCATGACGGCGCTGATCGCCGTGTTGAAGTGAAAGTCCCGCTCGACGTCGACCGTGACGCGCGCGATGGCATGGTGGATCACGCGCCGAAAGGCCCGGGCCGCGTCCGAGAGGTCGCCGGGCGCGCGCCCGGCGGCTCTGATCTCGTCGCCGTGGGCCTGGACGAAACGCCAGAGCCGATTCAGGAAGCGTGAGGCGCCCTCGACGCCGCTCTCCGTCCACTCCAGGTCCCGCTCGGGCGGCGCCGCGAACAGCGTGAAGAGCCGCGTCGCATCCGCCCCGAAACGCCGGATCATGTCGTCCGGGTCTACAACGTTGCCCTTGGACTTCGACATCTTGGCGCCGTCCTTGATCACCATGCCCTGCGAGAGCAGGGCCGCGAACGGTTCGTCGAGCTTGATCATCCCGAGGTCGCGGAGCACCTTGGTGAAGAAGCGCGCGTACAGGAGGTGCAGCACCGCGTGCTCGATGCCGCCGATGTACTGGTCCACCGGCATCCAGTACTCGGCCGCCGACCGGTCAAACATCCCCTGCTCGTACCGCGGCGAGCAGTAGCGGATGAAATACCAGGCGGACTCGACGAACGTGTCCATGGTGTCGGTGTCTCGCCGGGCACGACCCCCGCACTTCGGGCACCTCGCGTTTACAAACGTGGCGACTTCGGCGAGGGGTGAGTCGCCCTTGCCGCTGATCTGGACGTCCTGAGGCAGCACCACGGGCAGGTTCTCCTCCCGCTCCGGCACCATGCCGCACGTCTCGCAGTAGAGGATGGGGATCGGCGCGCCCCAGTAGCGCTGGCGGCTGATGCCCCAGTCGCGCAAGCGGTAGTTGACCTTGGACCGACCGATGCCCTTGGACACGAGCCAGTCGATGGCCGTGCGCTTGGCCCCCTCCACGGTCGAGCCGTCGAGGAAGCCGGAGTTGATCTTCACGCCGTCACCGAGATACGCCTGGGTCTCCTGCCACCCGTCCGGTCGCTTGACGGTGGCGATGATGCGGAGCCCGTGCTGCTTGGCGAAGTCCCAGTCACGCTGGTCCTCGCCCGGGACGGCCATGATGGCGCCGGAGCCGTAGCCCATGAGCACGTAGTCGGCGATGAAGAGTGGGATCTCCTCCCCCGTGAAGGGATTGACGGCGCGCGCGTTGAGCCGGATACCGCGCTTCGGGCGGTCGGCCGCCGTGCGCTCGATCTCGGATTCGCGGCCGACCTCCTGCCGAAAGGCCGCGATCCGGGCGCGCTCCTGCTCGTCCATCGCGAGCGTGTCCACGAGCGGATGCTCCGGGGCCAGCACCGCGTACGTCATGCCGAACGCCGTGTCGGGGCGCGTGGTGAAGATCGTGACGGCTAGGTCCGTGAGCCCCGCGACCGGCAGGTCGAACTCAGCGCCCTCGCTCTTCCCGATCCAGTTCCTCTGCATGGTCAAGACCCGCTCGGGCCAGCCGGGCAGCCTGTCGCACCAGGCGAGGAGCTCCTCGGCATAGTGGGTGATCTTGAAGAACCACCCCTCGATCTCCTTTGGCACGACCTCCGAGTCGCAGCGCCAGCAGCGCCCGTTCTCGACCTGCTCGTTGGCGAGGACGGTCTGGCACGAGGGACACCAGTTGACCCTGGATCGCTGCTTGTACGCGAGGCCGCGCTCGAACATGCGGATGAAGACGAGCTGCTCCCAACGGTAGTAGGACGGGTCGCACGTGGCGAGCTCGCGGTCCCAGTCGTAGGACATGCCGAGCCGCCGCAGCTGCGTCTTCATGTTGGCGATGTTCTCGTGGGTCCACAC
>JACORX010000183.1 GCA_016179165.1 Candidatus Rokuibacteriota bacterium
CGGGCAGACGACGCTCCGGATCCTCGAGGAGCGCAAGTTCCCCGTGAAGGCGCTCCGCGCCTTCGCCTCCGAGCGCTCGGTGGGCAAGACCGTCACCTTCAAGGGCGAGTCGATCCACGTTGAGAAGGTGGGGCCCGGGGTCTTCAAGGGCGTCGGCGTCGCCTTCTTTTCGGCGGGTTCAGCGCAGGCCCGGGAGTACGCGCCGCAGGCGGTCAAAGCGGGCGCGGTCGTCGTGGACAAGTCGAGCGCGTTCCGGATGGATCCAGAGGTCCCGCTCGTCGTGCCCGAGATCAATGCCCACGCCCTCCGGGAACACCAGGGCATCGTCGCGTGTCCCAACTGCACGACCATCGTCACCGTCATGCCGCTCAAGCCGCTTCACGACGCCGGGCGCCTCACGCGCGTGATCGCCACGAGCTACCAGGCTGTCTCCGGGGCGGGCGTCAACGGGGTCGAGGAGCTTCGGGAGCAGACGCTTGCCTGGGCCCGCGGCGAGGCCATGACGCCGAAGTATTTTCCGCACCAGGTCGCGTTCAACGTCATCCCCCACATCGACAAGTTCGTCGAGGGTGGCTACACGGGGGAGGAGATGAAGCTGGTCAATGAGATCCGGAAGGTCCTCGAGCTGCCGGACCTGCGCATCTCGCCCACGACCGTGCGCGTGCCGGTCTTCACCGCGCACTCCGTGGCGGTCAACGCCGAGACCGAGAGGGCGGTGGGCCCCGACCGGGCGCGTGAGCTCTTCGCCGCATTTCCGGGCCTCACGCTGTGGGACGATCCCACCCAGAACCGCTACCCGATGCCCATCTATGTCGAGGGGCAGGATGACTGCTATGTCGGTCGCGTCCGCCAGGATCTCTCGCTGCCCAATGCGATCAACTTTTGGGTGGTAGGCGACCAGCTGCGCAAGGGCGCCGCGTTGACCGGGGTCCAGGTCGCAGAGCTGCTGATCCGCTGAGGGCGCGACTTGCGCACCCTGCGCCTGACGCTGGCCTACGACGGCACGGACTTCGCGGGCTGGCAGGTTCAGCCCGCCTGCCCGACGGTGCAAGGCCTTGTGCGCGATGCCTGCGCGCGCATCCTGGGCGCGCCGGTGAAACTGACGGGGGCGAGCCGCACCGACGCGGGCGTGCACGCCCTCCGCCAGGTCGCGAACCTCGCGACCGCGTCTTCTCTCGGCCCGGCAAGGCTCGCCCGGGGTCTGAACGCGCTGCTGCCGGACTCAATCCGAGTGATCCAGGCATCCGAGGCGCCGGCTGGATTCGACGCCAGGCGCTCGGCCCTGGGGAAGCGCTACCTCTACCTGATCGACCGTGGCCGGGTCGCCCACCCATTGGGACGTCGCTACGCGTGGCACCCGCGCTTCTCTCTCGACGTCTGGGCGATGCGGAGCGCGCTTGGAGCGCTCAGGGGCAAGCACGATTTTTCCGCCTTTTGCGCCGCGCCCGGCCGCGGGCGCACCCCCACCTGCACGGTGCGCTCGGCGCGCCTGGTCGAGCGTGGCGACCACGTTGCCATTGTCCTCTCCGCCGACAGCTTCCTTCATCACATGGTGCGCAACATCGTGGGCAGTCTCGTCGAGGTCGGGCGGGGGGCCCAGCCGCCTTCCTGGATGGCCGACCTCCTGGCGGGACGCGACCGCACCCGATCGGGCCCCACCGCCCCGCCCCAGGGACTCATGCTCGTACGGGTGCTGTACGGGGAGGCCTGTCGTGGATGAGGCGCCCGGCAAACCCGTCCGGGACCGGGGATTCAAGGCCCGGAAGCGGGAAGACCACGCGCTCGTGCTGATCGATCGGCTCAAGGAGAATCTCGCGGACCTGGCTGAAGTGCGTAGAATCCTACGAGAGCTTGGCCGCTACTACGATCCCGTGCTGGGCGGGGCTATCATGGAAGTCGGCCATCAGCGGGCTATCGTCGAGGCGATCGAGGCGGGCCGGCCGGCCGAGGCACTAGCAGTGGTCGAGCAGCGCTACGAGCTTTACTTAAGGGATAGGGCCCACCTAGGTCACGACGGGGGTCACGACGGGGGTCACGACGGGGGTCACGACGGGGCCCACGACGGGGGCCGGGGCGGGAAGGGCTGACGCGAGGCGTCGCCACCCGCTGTCTCGAGGCTTGACACCTGGACGTTCCGCCGCGTTAGTCCGCGCAGTTCCCCAGCACCGTCGGTCGCGGGACCAGAGAGCGATGAGAAGCCGATGCGGATCATGGACCAGGCCGCACGTTCGAAAAATTGAACGCTCGGCTCGCGGTTCCGCTGATCCGCTAATCGTTCGGCGCCGCCGTCATGTGGGGATGGCGGGGGTGGCGCTGCAACTGGGGAGACTCGCCCTGATCGGCTTCGTCGCGGCCCCGATCATGGGCGTGGCCGACGTCGTCCTCCCTCGCGCCGTGACCGCGCTGGCGCGCGCGCGCAGGCCTCGCGGTGTCGGCCCCGGCGGCGAGGTCGGGGAGACGCGCTCAAAAGCGCCAGTCCACTCCGACCAGCAGGGGGATAAACTGCGTGTCGGTGTACCGGTTGGGGGTGAATCCGCGGCGGAAGCCCGAGGTATCAACGCGCCATCCGGGACTGTCCCTCGAGATAGTGTCCACGTCGGCGGTGAGGATGTATCGGCCTTCCAAACGGACCCTCAGCTTGGAGACGACCGGGATCGACACCCCGGCCAGAAGCTGATACCCGAGGTCCCAACTACTTGCGCCGTGGCTCACGCTGCTGTGGACGGGGCCGAGTCCCGCTCCCAGGTAGGCAAAGCTGTCGCGCCCGGTTCCGGAGAAGCGCCCCGGTTCCGGGTAAACCGGAAGCCGCGCGAGGGCGCTGAAGAACACGGCCACGCGTTGCTCGTGCACCGTGAATCGGGGCGCGGGCGGGCTCGGTGCGCCTTTGGCTTGCATGGACCAGTACATCGGCTCCAGCTGAAGGGCGAAGTATCGGAGGAAGCTCCAGTCTCCCCAGGCGGTGACGGTCGCGCCGACCAGTGGCCCGAGGGACTCGTCCACGTCCTTCTGGCCGATTACTCTGTCCGTGGCGGGGAATCCGCCGTCCTCGGGGTACTCCTGGAACACCAGATCCTGGTCGCCTGGGATCACGAGGCCGCCGGTGAGGCCCAGCATGATCTCGGCCGCAGCGGGAGCCGACGACCCGAGCCAGAGGGCGAGCATCGCGGGCGTCACGAGCGCAGCGAGGTTTCGCATCTGCCATCTCCTCTCCGACGGCCTTCCCGCTGCGCGGACGACCCCAAGAGGAGGCGATTCTAGCACACCTCCCGGGCATGACTGGGGAGGGATCAGGCCCGCTTGGGTCACGACGGGGCCGGGGCGGGAAGGGCTGACGCAAGGCGTCACCACCCGTTGTCTCGAAGCTTGACACCGGGATGTTCCCGCACGATAATCCGCGCAGTTCGGCCGTATCATCGCTCGCTGGATGAGAATCGACGAGACGTTGACGTGGATCATGGACCTTGTCACACGTTCGAAATATTGAACGCTCCACAGAAGGAGACGCGGCCATGAGCCTCTCACGCAGGGACTTCTTCAAGTACGCGGGGTCGGCCGGCGCCGGCGTGGCCATGGGCACGGCGACGCTGGATCTCAAACCGGTGGCGGCGGCGGGCACCGCGCTCAAGCTCAAGGAAGCCAAGGTGCATCCGGGCGTCTGTCCTTACTGCGCGGTTGGGTGTATCCAGTTGATCTATTCCAAGGGCGACAAGATCATCGATATCGAGGGGCATCCGGACACGCCGCACACTCTCGGCCGCCTCTGCCCAAAGGGCGCTGCGACCATTCAGCTCTCCAATAACCCGCTGAGGCCGACAAAGCCGATGTACCGCGCGCCGGGCTCAGACAAGTGGGAGGAGAAGCCGATTGAGTGGATGTACGAGCAGATCGCCAAGCGCTACTACGACACCCGCGAGAAGTACTTCATCGAGCGGGAGAAGGACAAGGACGGCAAGGACGTCGTCGTCAACCGTCTCGAGGCCATCGCCTCGCTCGGCTCGGCCTGCATCGACAACGAGGAGTGCTACCTCCTCACCAAGCTCAACCGCACGCTCGGCATCGTCTACCACGAGCATCAAGCCCGAGTCTGACACTCCGCCACGGTCCCAGCTCTGGGGACCACGTTCGGGCGGGGTGCGATGACGACCAACCTGATCGACATCCAGCACTCGGATGTCATCATGTGCACCAACAACATGGCCGAGAACCACCCGGTGGGCTTCCAGTGGGTGATGAAGGCCAAGGAGCGCGGCGCCAAGGTCATCCACGTCGACCCGCGCTTCACCCGCACGAGCGCCGTGTCGGACATCCACGTCCCACTGCGCTCCGGCACCAACATCGCGTTCTTCGGCGGTCTGATGAGCTACGCGATCCAGAACAACCTGTACTTCAAGGACTACATCGTCTACTACACGAACGCCTCCTTCCTCATCGACCCCGCCTTCAAGACGCCGGCCGATCTCGGCGGGCTCTTCGCGGGCCTCGAGCAGACGGGCAAGGGCGGCACTGACCCGCACGTCGCCCAGACCTACAACAAGTCGTCCTGGAAGTACCAGCTGGACGGTGAGGGCAACCCCAAGCGCGACCTCACGCTCAAGGACCCGCACTCCGTCTTCCAGCTCCTCAGGCGCCACTACAGCCGCTACACGCCCGAGATGGTCGAGCGGATCTGCGGCATCCCCAAGGCGAAGTTCATCGAGGTCGCCCAGCTCTACTGCGGCACCTCCGGGCGCGAGAAGACCGGCACCATCACGTACGCGCTCAACCTGACCCAGCACACGAATGGCGTCCAGAACATCCGCTCGCTCTGCATGCTGCAGCTCCTGCTCGGCAACATCGGGCGGCCGGGCGGTGGCGTCGTCGCGCTGCGCGGCCACGCCAACGTCCAGGGCGCCACGGACCTCGAGGTCCTCTACCACGAGCTGCCCGGGTACATGGCGATGCCGCTGCGCGACGCGCACCCGGACCTCAAGACCTACCTCGAGAAGGAGACGCCGAAGGGCGGCTTCTGGATCAACAAGCCCAAGTTCTTCGTGAGCCTGCTGAAGGCCTTCTACGGCGACACCGCCACCAAGGAGAACGAGTTCGGCTACCAGTGGCTGCCCAAGCGCGCCTCGGCCGACGCCTACAGCCACCAGCACATCTTTGTGGACATGTACAAGGGCAAGATCAAGGGCTTCCTCGCCGACGGGCAGAACCCGGCGGTGGGCGGGCCCAATGCGAAGCTCGCGCGGGCTGCCATGCAGAAGCTCGACTGGATGGTGGTCAAGGATATCTTCGTCACGGAGACGGCGGACGTGTGGAAGACGCCGGGCACAAACCCCAAGGACGTGAAGACCGAGATGTTCTTCCTGCCGGCCGCGCCAGCCGCAGAGAAGGACGGGTCGCTGACGAACACGATGAGGCTGATCCAGTGGCACGAGAAGGCGGTCAATCCACCAGGCGATGTCACGTCGGACGCAGAGTTCTTCGTGTCGCTGGCCAAGCGGCTGCAAAAGATGTACGCGGGATCCAAGAAGGACAGGGACAAGGGTTTCCTGGCGGCCAACTTCCAGTACGGCGACAATCCGAAAGAGCCGAACATGGAGCTGGTCCTCAAGGAGATCAACGGGTACGCCACCGAGGAGATGAAGGACAAGGACGGCAAGGTAGTCTACAAGAAAGACCAGGCGCTCAACACGTTCGCCCACATGACGGACGACGGCAAGACGGCCGGCGGCTGTTGGATCTACACCGGCGTCACGGTCGAGGGTCCGGACGGCAAGCTCATCATCAAGGCCAACTCTCGAAAGCCCGCCGATGAGAAAGACTACCTGGGCCACGGCTGGGGCTTCTCGTGGCCGGCCAACCGGCGCATCATCTACAACCGCGCCTCGGCTGACCTGGCCGGCAAACCCTGGAGCGAGAAGAAGAAGCTCATCTGGTGGGACCCGGAGGCGCCGGGCCAGACTCCGGACAAGAAGGGCAAGTGGGTCGGGCTCGACGTGCCGGACTTCAATGCCTTCCTGGCGCCCGACGCCAAGAACGGCGACAAGCCGTTCATCATGCGCGCGGACTTGGTCGGCGCCTTCTTCGGACCGCTCAAC
>JACORX010000204.1 GCA_016179165.1 Candidatus Rokuibacteriota bacterium
GCCGACAACATGAAGAAGTACGGCGGCTTCATCCCTGGGGTGCGTCCCGGCAAGAAGACGGCCGAGTACATAGACCGGGTGCTGACGCGCATCACCCTGCCCGGAGCCATCTTCCTTGCTCTCATCTCCGTGCTGCCCGACTTCCTGATCAGCTGGTTTAATGTCCCCTTCTACTTCGGGGGCACGAGCCTGCTGATCGTGGTCGGCGTGGCGCTGGACACCGTGCGGCAGATGGAGTCGCACCTGCTGATGCGGAACTACGAAGGCTTCCTGCGAAAGAAGGCGAGGGCGCAGGCGTGAGCCTCCGGGTCATCTTCCTCGGCCCGCCCGGCGCCGGCAAGGGCACCCAGGCGCAAAATCTCGCGCGCGAGTGGGGCGTGCCGCACATCGCCACGGGCGACATGCTGCGCGAGGCCGTCGCGGCCTCGAGCGCGCTCGGGCTGGAGGCCAAGCGCCACATGAACTCGGGCGGCCTCGTGCCGGACCCCGTTGTGATCGGGCTGGTCGGTGAGCGGCTCGGCCAGCCGGACGCCAAGACCGGCTGCGTGCTCGACGGATTCCCGCGCACGGTCGCCCAGGCCGAGGCCCTCGACGCGCTGTTCGCGCGGACGGGCATCGCGCTGGATCGGGTCGTGTTCTTCGACGTGTCGCGGGGAGAGCTGCTCCGCCGCCTCACGGGCCGCCGAATCTGCCGCGCGTGCGGCCGCTCCTTCCACTTGGTGTCGGCGCCGCCGAAGGTCGCCGGGAAGTGCGATGCCTGCGGCGGCGAGCTCCACCAGCGCGCGGACGACAGCGAAGCCACGGTGGCGACGCGGCTCGACGTGTATCAGACGCAGACGGCGCCGCTGCTCGACTACTACCGCGGCCGTACGCTCTTGGCCGAGGTGGCGGGAGAGGGGCCGGTTGACCGGGTCGCCGAAGCCATCCGCACGGCCGTGGGACAGGCGGTGACGCGGTGATCCTGCTGAAGTCCTCCCGGGAGATCGAGCATATGCGCGCGGCCGGCCGCATCCTGGGCGAGGTCAAGGCGCGGCTCAAGGCCCTCGTCCGGCCCGGCGCCTCGACCAAGGACATCGACGAAGACATCGAGGCCTTCATCGTCGGCAAAGGTGCCGCGCCGGCCTTCAAGGGCTATCGCGGGTACCCGGCGACGGTCTGCGCCTCGATCAATGACGAGGTCGTCCATGGCATCCCCTCGGCCAAGCGAAAGCTCAAGGACGGCGACATCATCGGGCTCGATCTCGGCTGCATCGTCGAGGGCTACTACGGCGACTGCGCCATCACCCTGCCGGTCGGGCCGGTCCCGGAGAGAGTCCAGGAGCTCCTCGATGTCACCCGCGAGAGCCTCGATAAGGCCATCGTGCAGTGCCGGGCTGGCAGCCGAATCGGCGACATCTCCTACGCCGTGCAGGCGCACTGCGAGAGCCACGGTTTCGGCGTCGTGAGGGCGTTCGTCGGGCACGGGATAGGCCGGGCACTCCACGAAGAGCCGCAGGTGCCGAACTTCGGCGAAGCCGGCCGGGGCCCGGTGCTCAAGGCCGGTATGGTGCTCGCCATCGAGCCCATGGTGACCATGGGCTCGTGGGAAGTGCGGGTGCTCGAGGACGGCTGGACGGCGGTGACAGTCGACGGCAGCCTCGCGGCCCATTTCGAGGATACGATCGCGATCACGGCGAACGGTCCGGAAGTTCTCACGCGGACGGCGGGCTAGGGCATGCCGAAAGAAGACGCGATCGAGGTCGAGGGCACCGTGGTGGAGCCGCTGCCGAACGCCATGTTCCGCGTCGAGCTCGAGAACGGCCACAAGGTGCTCGCGCACGTGTCGGGCAAGATGCGCATGAACTTCATCCGTATCCTGCCCGGGGACAAGGTCAAGGTGGAGCTGTCGCCTTACGACCTGACCCGCGGCCGGATCACGTACCGCTTCAAGTAATGCAGTGCGAGCAGAAGGACGGCCGAGTGTCGAAGGCACACGGGCGGGTGGCAGTGCGAGGTGAACGCCGAGGGCGCGAGCCGAGGGCTGAGTTGATCGTGAGCGGTGAAACGGTTCGAAAGGACACACTATGAAAGTCAGACCGCCCGTCAAGGTGCGGTGCGAGCACTGCAAGATCGTGCGGCGCGAGGGTGTCGTGCGCATCATCTGCCAGAACCCGCGCCACAAGCAGCGCCAGGGTTAGGGGGGCATATGGCACGTATCTCCGGAGTGGATCTGCCGCGGGACAAGCGCGGCGAGGTCGCGATCCAGTACATCTACGGGATCGGTATCCCGTCCGCCAAGAAGATCTTCGCCGACGCCAGGGTCGACTCCGGCAAGCGGGTCAAGGCCTGGAGCGACGAGGAGACGGCGCGGGTGCGCGACATCATCGAGCGCGAGTACAAGGTCGAAGGCGACCTGCGGCGCGAAGTGTCCATGAGCGTCAAGCGCCTCATGGACATCGGCTGCTACCGCGGCATCCGCCATCGCAAGGGCCTGCCCGTGCGCGGGCAGCGGACCCACACCAACGCCCGCACCCGCAAGGGCAAGAGCAAGGGCGTCATGGTCAAGAAGAAGCCCGTGGCCGCGGCCGCACCCGCATCCGCCGCCGCGCCACCGAAGAAGTAAGGAGCCCCACGCATGGCTGACGAAGCGCCAGAGAAGGCGACGGAGAAGGAAGAGTCGAAAGCCCCGGCTGCGCCCCGCAAGGGCGGGCGCAAGCGGGAGCGCAAGGAAGTCCGCGTGGGCATCGCCCACGTCCAGGCGACGTTCAACAACACGATCGTCACCCTGACGGACAAGATGGGCAACGTGGTCTCTTGGGCGAGCGCCGGCAGCGTCGGGTTCAAGGGCTCGCGCAAGAGCACGCCATTCGCCGCGCAGACCGCGGCGGAGAACGCCGCGCGCAAGGCGATGGACCTGGGTCTGAAGCAGGTGGAGGTGTTCGTGCGGGGTCCGGGGGCAGGCCGGGAGGCGGCCATCCGGTCGCTTCAGGCCGTGGGCCTCGAGATCTCCGCGATCCGTGACGTGACGCCGATTCCGCACAATGGGTGCCGTCCGCCCAAGCGGCGTCGGGTGTAGGGGAGGAGAGAGCGTTGGCGCGATATCGTGCGGCAGCCTGCCGGCAATGCCGGCGTGAAGGCATCAAGCTGTTCTTGAAGGGGTCCCGTTGCTTCGGGGAGAAGTGCGGCATCGAGCGGAGGAACTACCCGCCGGGCCAGCACGGGCTCTCCCGGGTCAAGCTCACGAACTACGGCATCCAGCTGCGCGAGAAGCAAAAGGCCAAGCGCATCTACGGCGTCCTCGAAAGCCAGTTCCGCCGCTACTTCGCGATGGCCGAGCGCGAGCGCGGGGGCACGGGCGAGAACCTGCTCAAGCTGCTCGAGCGGCGCCTGGACAACGTCGTGTTCCGCCTGGGCATGGCCGCCTCGCGCCGCGAGGCGCGGCAAATGGTCGGCCACGGCCATATCCAGATCAACGGCCGGAAGGTCTCCATCCCCTCGTACATCGTCAAGGTCGGAGAGGTCGTCCAGCTGCGCCCGACCTCCAAGATGCAGGAGCGGGTCGCCGACAACCTGGGAGCCGGACGCGGGCAGATTCCGGCGTGGCTCGAAGTCGATTCCAACGAGAAAAAGGGCACCGTGCGCGGCCTGCCGATCCGGGAGGACATCCAGATCCCGGTGCAGGAGCAAATGATCGTCGAGCTGTTCTCGAAGTAAGGCCGCCGCAAGCGGAAGAAGGGAACGTATGGCACGGATTCCGTTCCAGAAGCCGAAGACGATCGAGTGGCGGATTCTCTCGGACCGGTACGGCCGCCTCGTGGCCGAGCCGTTCGAGAAGGGCTATGCCCTGACGGTCGGCAACTCGCTGCGCCGCACCCTGCTCAGCATCATCCCGGGGGCGGCCGTGACCTGGGCGCGCGTCAAGGGCGTCAAGGATGTCGAGACACCCCTGCCCGGCGTCGCGGAGAGCACGCAGGACGTGTTCCTGAACCTCAAGAAGCTCGCGGTCAACGTTCCCTCGGGCGAGTCCATGGAGACGCGGCTCGAAGCCAAGGGGCCCAAGGCCGTCACGGGCGCGGACGTCTCCGAAGCGACGGGGGTCGAGGTGTTGAACCCCGAGCTCCATATCGCCACCCTCGAGGCCGGCGCGACGCTCGTGATCGACCTCGGGATCGGAGTGGGCCGAGGCTACGTTGCCTCAGACCGGCACGCGGCCGGAAGCGTGCCCCCGGGCGCCATCGCGCTCGACGCGGCCTTCTCGCCCATCCAGCGCGTGTCCTACGACGTCGAGACCGCGCGGCTCGGCAAGATCACTGACTACGACCGGCTGATCGTCGAGGTGTGGACGAACGGCGCCGTGTCGCCTGACGAGGCGCTGACGCGGGCGGCCACCCACATGCGCGACCAGTTCGCTCTGCTGGCGCCCGAAGGCGGCGAGGAAGAGGAGGAGGAAGTCGAGGGCGCCGGCGAGGGCTCGCTGCAGGACAGCCTGGCCAAGCCTCTCGATGACCTGCCGCTGCCGTCGCGCGCGATCAACGCGCTCAAGAACGCCGAGATCCTCGTGGTCGCGGACCTCGTCCAGAAGACTGACGCGGATTTGGAGCAGGTCAAGAACCTCGGCGACAAGTCCATCGAGGAGATCAAGACCGCCCTGGCCGCGCTGGGCCTCTCGCTCGGGATGCGGATCGACCCGAACCTGCTCGGGACCCTGGGGCGCGGAGGGGTGAAATGAGGCACGGCAAGGCCGGGTTCAAGCTCGGGCGCGTCACCGCGCACCGCTGGGCGCTCTTCAGGAACCTCCTCGTGGCGCTCTTCCGCCACGAGCGCATCATGATCACGGAAGCCAAGGCCAAGGCGGTGCGCGGCCTCGCGGACCAGATGGTGACGCTGGCCAAGCGCGACACCCTCCACGCGCGCCGGCAGGTTCTCGCCATGGTGCCGGATACCGAGGTCGTCAAGAAGCTCTTCGACACCATCGCCGCGCGCTTCGGCGACCGTCACGGCGGCTACACGCGAATCATCAGGGCCGGCACCCGCCCGGGCGATCGCGCGCTCATGGTCGTCCTCGAGCTGGTGGACCGGCCCGAGGCGCCAAAGGAGAAGGCCAAGAGGGACGCCAAGTCGGGGAAGACCCCCAAGGCCGAGAAGGACGACAAGGGCAAGGCCGCCACGCCGGCCGCCAAGGGCAAGAAGAAGAAAGCCGCCGCCGCGGCCGGCTATCAGGCGGCCGAGAAGGGGCCACCTGCTTCGTTGCCGCCCTCGGTTGCGGGCTCAACGGACAGAGAGTACGCCTCGCCCGCAGAATCAACCCAGCCCTCGTCTCGCTCCGGCTCATGCCGGCGCTCAACTCGAACAGCGGGGCGGCGCCTCGCATCTGACCCCTTCTCGGCCGCCTGCGTCGTCTCGCGCCCTCGCGGCTACTTCAGGTGCTTCTTGAAGTGGTCCACGGTCCGCTTCCAGGCGTCCTCCGCCGCGGCCTTGTTGTAGGCGTCCGGACGCTCGTCGTTGAAGAAGGCGTGGTCCACGCCCGGGTAAATGTGGATCTCGACAGCCTTGCCCGC
>JACORX010000205.1 GCA_016179165.1 Candidatus Rokuibacteriota bacterium
GAAGGGCAGGGACTCGACCTGGCCTTCGAACTCCTCGTCAAGCAGCGCTTCCCATACTCGGCCTGCAACCTGGGCGTGGCCGTCGCCGCGCACCGGATGGCCGTGGCGCACGCCAAGCAGCGCTCGACCTTCGGCGCTCCGCTCTCCCAGCGCCAGTCGATCCAGTGGATGCTCGCCGACGCCGAGGTGGAGCTCCGCGCGGCGCGCTGGCTCACCTGGGAGGGAGCGTGGAAGGCCGACCGCGGTGAGGACGCGCGCGTCGAGGCTTCCATCGCCAAGCTCTACTCGAGCGAAGTGCTCGGGCGCGTGATCGACGCCGCGGTGCAGATCCACGGCGGCTACGGCGTCAGCAAGGAGTTCCCGCTCGAGCGCTGGTACCGAGAGGCCCGCGTGCGTCGCATCGGCGAGGGCCCGTCCGAAGTGCACCGCATGGTGATCGCCCGGTCTCTCTTCCGGTAGGAGGACGCTCCATGGCGACGTTCAACTTCGAGCTGGGCGAGCTTCCCCCGGAAGCCCAGAAGGTCCGCGAGGAGATCCGCGACTTCCTCGCCCGCACGCTCGGCGGGACGAGCGCAACCAAGCGCGCGCTCTCATGGGGCGGCTTCGATCGCGAGTTCTCACGCAAGCTCGGCGAGGCCGGCTTCATCGGCATGACGTGGCCGAAGAAGTACGGCGGCCACGAGCGGAGCGCGCTCGAGCGCTACGTCGTCCTCGAGGAGACGCTCGCCGCGGGCGCCCCCACCTCCGCGCACTGGGTCGCCGACCGGCAGAGCGGGCCGCTGCTGCTCCGCTTCGGCACGGAAGAGCAGCGCCGGCGCTTCCTGCCGAGAATCGCGAAGGGCGAGCTGGCCTTCGCCATCGGGATGAGCGAGCCCGACTCGGGCTCCGACCTGGCCTCGATACGGACGCGGGCCGAGCGCGTGGAGGGCGGCTACCGCGTCAACGGCACGAAGATCTGGACGAGCAACGCGCACATCTCGGACTACGCGATCGCGCTCTTCCGCACCAAGGTCGTGCCCGACAAGAAGCACGAGGGGCTCTCGCAGTTTCTCGTGGACCTGAAGTCGGAGGGCATCGGCATCCGGCCCATCATCGACCTGGCAGGCGGGCATCATTTCAACGAGGTGCACTTCCAGAACGTCTTCGTGCCCGACGACATGCTGGTGGGCAAGGACGGCGACGGGTGGAAGCAGGTGACGACGGAGCTCGCCTTCGAGCGGAGCGGCCCCGAGCGGTACCTCTCCTCCGTCCAGCTCGTCATCGAGCTGATCCGCGAGGCGGGCGCGGAACCCGGCGAGCGCGCGGCGGTCGTCATCGGACGGCTGACCGCGCACATGGCGACCCTCAGGCAGATGTCGCTGTCCGTGGCGGGCATGCTGCAGGCGGGCCAGAACCCGAACCTCGAGGCCGCGGTGGTCAAGGACGTGGGCACGAGCTTCGAGCAGGAGATCCCCGAAGTGGTCCACGCGCTCCTGGGGATCGAGCCGCGCCTCGGCTCGGGCAGCCAGTTCGAGCGCGTCTTCGGCTACCTGGTCGAGCACGCGCCGTCCTTCTCGCTCCGCGGCGGCACGCGTGAGGTCCTGCGCGGCATCATCGCCCGCGGACTGGGGCTCCGGTGACCGACATGAACGACACACGTACATTGCTTGCCGACACATGTACGAGACTCTTTACGGCTGAGGTCACGCCCGCTCTCATCGAAGCCGCCGAGAAGGGCGTATGGCCCGCCGCGCTCTGGCAGATCCTCGAGGAGAACGGGCTGACCCTGCCGCAGATCCCCGAGTCGCGCGGCGGCGCGGGCGGCGCGTGGGGCGACGCGCATGTCGTGCTCGCCGCCTGCGGCCGCTTCGCCGTGCCGCTGCCCGTGGCCGAGACCATGATCGGCGCGTGGCTTCTGTCCGAAAGCGGTCTCAACGTGCCGCTTGGGCCGCTCACCGTGGCGCCGGTGAGGCCTGCGGAGAAGCTCGCGCTCGCTCGTGAGGGGGCAGGGTGGCGGTTGAGCGGGACCGCGGTGCGCGTGCCGTGGGGCGCCTCGGCCGGCCATGTGGTGGTGCTTGCCGAAGGAGATGGGAAGCCGATGGTCGCCCTCGTCAAGGGCGGCACGGCCAAGGCCGAGCCGGACGTCAACCTCGCCCAGGAGGCCCGCGACACGCTTGAATGGACCGGCGCGCCCGTCCTCTCCGCGGCCGCCGCGGGCGCGGGACTCCCGACCGGCGCGCTCATGCTGGCCGGCGCCATGGCGCGCTCGGCGCAGATGGCCGGCGGCCTCGAGTCGCTGCTCTCGCAGTCGGTCAAGTACGTGGCGGAGCGCGTCCAGTTCGGCCGCCCGCTGGCATCCTTCCAGGCGATCCAGCACCAGCTGGCGCTCCTGGCCGGCCACACCGCCGCCGCGGGCATCGCCGCGCAGAAGGGCTTCGCGGCGATGGACGCGGGAGACGCGGGGTTCGAGATCGCCTGCGCCAAGATCCGCACGGGCGAAGCATCCGGGCTCGGCGCCGGCATCGCGCACCAGTGCCACGGCGCCATCGGCTTCACGTACGAGCACACGCTTCACTTCGTGACTCGCCGGTTGTGGTCTTGGCGAGCAGAATTTGGCGCCGAGGCCTACTGGGCCGCGGCGCTCGGCCGGGAGGTGGCCGCGCGCGGAGCGGATGCCCTCTGGCCCTATCTCACGTCGCGCTAGGCCGGAGACGACCGATGCTTCCGCTCGAGGGAATCAAGGTTGTCGAGATCGCGCAGAACCTGGCCGGACCCGTCGCCGCCGAGATCCTCGCGCACATGGGCGCCGACGTCGTGAAGATCGAACGGCCGGAGGGCGACGACGCCCGGCGCTGGGGCCCACCCTTCTGGAAGGGCGTCTCTCCGGGTTTTCTCGCCGTCAACGCGAACAAGCGCAGCGTCACGCTGGATCTCAAGAAAGTTTCCGACGTCGAGTGGCTGGTGGACGTCAGTGGCCGGGCCGACGTCCTCGTCCAGACTCTGCGCCCCGGCTCGCTCGAGGAGCAGGGGCTGGGCGCCGCGGCGCTCACGGCCAAGCACCCGCGGCTCGAGTACTGCTCGGTGTGGGCCTTCGGCGCCACGGGGCCTCTCAGGCTCAAGCCCGGCTATGAACCGATGGTCCAGGCCTTCTCGGGCCTCATGGCGATGAACGGCGACGAAGGCGCGCCGCCGACGCGCATCGGCACCTCCATCCTGGACTACGGCACCGGCATGTGGACCGCTATCGGCGCGCTGGCCGGTCTCGTCCAGCGCCAGCAGACGGGGCGCGGCTGCGTCGTGGACGCCTCGCTCTTCGAGACTGGGCTCGCCTGGCTCAAGGGCCACTTCGCGTCCTTCCGCGCTTCCGGTGAAATCCCCGAGCGTCACAGGACGGGCAGCCACCGTGTCGTGCCGTTCCAGGGCTTCGAGACGAAGACGGGGCCGCTCATCATCGCCGCCGGCAACGACCGCCTCTTCGCGAAGCTGGCGCAGGTACTGGGCCATCCCGAGTGGGCGACGGACCCGCGTTTCGCGACCAACGACGCGCGTGTCGCCAGCAAGTCCGATCTCTTGCCCGCGATCGAGGCCATCCTCACGACGCGCTCGAAGGGCGAGTGGATCGATCTCCTCGAGGCAGCCGGCGTCCCCTGCGCGCCCATCCACACGCTGCCGGAAGCCGTGGCGCAGCCGCAGGCCGCCGCCATCGGGATGATCCAGCCCGTGCCCGGTGACGACTACGATCTGGTGGCCCTGCCGCTGTCCTTCGACGGCGCGCGACCCGGCATTCGCCTGGCCCCGCCCAAGCCGGGCGAGCACACGCGCGAGATCCGCGGCGGCTGACGCATGCCGCGTCCCGCGCTCTTCGTGGTCAAGGCGACGATCGCACCTTCGCTCGAGTCCGCGTTCAACGAGTGGTACAACACGCGGCGCGCGGCGGAAGCCGCGCAGGTGCCCGGCTTGCTTGCGATGCGCCGCTACGCGCCCGTCGCGCTCGACGTCGGCGCGCACCCGGGCGCCGAGCCGTGGCAGTACATGGTCGTCTACGAGTTCGAGTCCGAGGAGGCGCTGCGCGCCTTCGCGAACTCCGACACTCTCAGGGAAATGACACGGGACTACGAGGCGCGCTTCGCGGGCGCGGGTGACCGCGCGAGATTCGCCTACCGGCAGATCTTCCCCTAGTCGGCCGCTCGACTCGAACGGCGGGGCGCCGCCTCGCATCTGGGCCTTCTTGAGCTGCCTCCACTTTGACATCTGATCCCCTTCCTTCCCGGGGCCACCCGGGCGTTGACAAGTCTCCGGGCCCGGAGCAACATCCTACGCACTTGTCCTGACACCCCTTGGGGAGGTAATCGAATGACCCGTTCGGTGCTCGTTTGGAGGGCCTGGGTTGCGGTGGTGGTTCTCCTGCAGATCGCGGGGCTGCCGTGGAACGAGCACAACAAGGACAAGGCGAAGCGCCTGCTCCAGGAAGCCGGGTACAAGAAGGAGCCCATCCGCTTCTACAACGCCTGGCTGGAGAAGTAAGCCGGGGACGTGATGCGTGGGACCCTACCTGCTGCTGCGGCTGGCCGCGATCGTCCCGGGGCTCGCGGTCGTCGTCACCGTCGTCTTCCTGCTGATTCACCTGATCCCGGGTGACCCGGTCAGCGTGATCCTCGGCCCCGACGCGACGCCCAGCCAGATCGAGGCGACGCGGAAGGGGCTCGGGCTCGACCGCCCCATCTACGAGCAGCTCATCGGATTCTACGCGCGGATCCTGCGCGGCGACCTCGGCCAGTCGTACTTCCTCGACCGTCCCGTGAGCCGGGCGCTCTGGGAGCGGGCCGAGCCGACGCTTGTGCTGATGCCCGCCGCCCTGCTGGTCGCGGTCGCCATCGGCGTGCCGTCGGGCACCATCGCGGCGACCTACCTCTACGCGATCATCGATCCGCGGATCTGCTATGACTGACGCGGCCGTCGACGTCCTCGGCCCGGCGGTCGCGGCGGGCGCGCCGTCCACGCGGCCGCGCTGGCTCCGCCGCCTCCTTGCCAACCGCAATGTCGTGGCGGGGGCCTTGATCCTCCTGGCCTTCGTGCTGGCGGCGCTCTTGGCCGGGACGCTCTCGACGCACAATCCCACGCGGCTCGAGCCGGCGGCGCGGCTCCAGCCGCCGAGCGCCCGGCACTTCCTCGGCACCGACGAGTTCGGGCGCGACGTCTGGAGCCTGGTCCTCCACGGCAGCCGCATCTCGCTCCTGGTCGGCGTGACGACCATGCTGCTGACCTCGGTCGGCGGTATCGCGGTGGGCCTGGTCGCCGGGTTCTCGCGGCGCCTCGACACGGTTGTGATGCGGGTGATGGACGGGCTCATGGCGTTCCCCGCCATCCTGCTTGCCATCGCGCTCATGGCGGTGCGGGGGTCGGGCGTGTGGAACGTGATCTTCGCGCTTCCCATCGTCTACATGCCGCGCACGGCCATGCTCATCCGGAGCACGGTGCTGTCGATTCGCGAGCTCGACTACGTCCAGGCCGCGCGCGCCCTCGGCCGGGAGGACGCGGGCATCGCGGTGCGCCACATTCTGCCCAACTGCGTCGGCCCGCTTCTCGTCCAGGGCAGCTTCGTCTTCGCCTACGCGATCCTCGCCGAGGCGATCCTGGGCTTCCTCGGCGTGGGCGTGCCGCCCTACGTGCCGTCCTGGGGCAACGTGATCGCGAGCGGCAAGAACGTGATCCGCGAGGCCTTCTGGGTCAGCCTCTTCCCGGGGGTGGCGCTCACGCTGGCCGGCCTCAGCCTGAACCTCCTCGGCGACGGCCTCCGCGACCTCCTCGACCCCCGCCTGCGGGTCCAGTGAGCCCCTCCGGCGCCTCGCCCGACGAAGCGCCGCTGGCGCCTCTCGAGAATGTCCCGCTCGCGCCACGCTGCACCATGGGCGTGGGCGGCCCCGCGCGCTTCTTCGTCGAGGCCGCGGACGAGGCGGCGGTGCTGGCAGCCCTCCGTTGGGCGCAGGAGCGCGGGGTGGATCTCCACGTGCTCGGCGGCGGCTCCAACCTCGTCGTGGCCGATACAGGAGTGGATGGCCTCGTCGTGAGGATCGCCCTGCGCGGAGTGTCGTCGCGCGAGACGGGGGATGGTGTGGAGGTGACGGCCGCGGCGGGCGAGCCGTGGGACCCCATCGTCGCCCACGCCGTGGAGCGCGGTTGGGCAGGGCTCGAGTGCCTGAGCGGCATCCCGGGGCTCGTGGGCGCGACGCCAATCCAGAACGTGGGCGCCTATGGCCAGGAGGTGTCCCAGAGGGTGACGGCGGTCCGCGTCCTCGACCGCCGCACAGGCGACTTTGTGAACCTCGCGCCCGAAGATTGCGACTTCGGCTACCGCACGAGCCGATTCAAGAGCGGCGAGCCCGACCGCTTCATCGTGCTGAGCGTGACCTACAGACTGCTTCCCGGCGGCGCGCCGGCCGTGCGCTATGCCGACATCGAGAGCGACCTCGCGCGGCGGGGCATTGCGAATCCCTCGCTCGCCGACGTGAGGGCGACCGTGCTCGCCATCCGCCGCTCCAAGTCCATGGTGCTCGACCCGGACGATCCCAACGGCCGGAGCTGCGGCTCATTCTTCCTGAACCCAGTGGTGGATGGCGCGACGTTCGAGCGCGTGTCGCTCGCGGCGGGCGATCCCGCGATGCCGCGATGGCGCGAGGCGGACGGGCGCGTTAAGCTCTCGGCTGCCTGGCTCATCGAACACGCGGGACTCCGCCGCGGCGATGGGCCGGGTCCCGTCGCCTTGTCCACGCGCCATAGCCTCGCCATCGTCTGCCGCGAGGGCGCGCGGGCGGCCGACGTGGCCGCCTTCGCCCGCGAGATCCGCGCGCGGGTCGAGGCGCGCTTCGGCATCCGCCTCGTCCCCGAGCCCATCTTCTGGGGTTAGCCAGGGCCACGAGCAGCGCGAGGGCCGAGCCCGCGACGCTGCGCCACGCGCGAGCGCCGCTTTGGTGAGGCTCGCGGCCCGCCGCGCCCTCCGCTCCCGCCGCTCTCCCCTTCGTCCGGCCATGGGCGGTTCCTCCGCGCCCGTGGGCCAGCGCATACCGCGGCTTGACAGCCCGCAGAGCCCGCGACTAGAGTCGCCTGACCATGGTGACGATGACGGTGCGGCTCGTGTGCGGTCTGCTCCTGCTGCTTGCCTCGGGCTGCGCCGCGACGCCCAAGGGCTACACCGAGCGCGATCTCCGGTCGCGCTGCGAGAACACCGGCGGGCGCTGGCATGCGGCCGTCGCGCGCGAGGGGTTCTGCGAGTACCAGTCGCCGGGAATGATCTGATCCCGCGCGCCCTGGTTCGACCATGACCGCTCCATCCGCCGTGCCGCCCGCTGTTCCCCCCGCTGTTCCCACTGTCCAGATCGACAACGGCAGGGTCCGCGTCACCGAGTGGCGCTTCGCTCCCGGCGCGGCGACGGGCCACCACCGCCACGCGTACCCGTACGTCGTCGTGCCGATGACATCGGGGCGGCTCACCATCACCGGCGCCGATGGCGTCTCGACGGCGGAGCTCCGCACGGGCCAGGCGTACGCGCGCCCCGCCGGCGTCGAGCACGACGTGAAGAACGCCAACAGCTTCGAGTTCGTCTTCGTCGAGATCGAGATCCTCGGGTGACGCCGGGCGCGGTAGGGCGCGAGCGCACCGCCGGGCTCCTGCGCCGTGAGCTCGTCACGGAGGAGGACGGGGCCACCTCTGCGCTGATGGCGCGAATGGGCGCCGCGCGGCGGCGAGGGTTCATCTCTCGAGGCGAGTTTCTCGCCATGTGCCGGTGGAAGAGTCCGCGTGGTCTTCGCCACTGCCAGCGAAATGGCGCTGGGCGCGTCCGCGAGGC
>JACORX010000213.1 GCA_016179165.1 Candidatus Rokuibacteriota bacterium
GCGACATACTCCTCGGGCACGACCTCGGCCTCGAGCCCCAGCGCGCGGAGAGCATCGGCGGTGGCGGGACCGATCGCGGCCAACCGGCACCCGCGGAGCGCCTCGGCGCCGCGCCCCTTCTCCTCGAGACGGCGCCGCGTCATCTCCACACCGTTGTCGCTGGTGAAGACCGCCCACCGATAGTCGTCGAGGCGCTCGAGCGCGCGGTCCAGCGGTTCCCACGAGGCGGGAGGCTCGATGGAGATGGTCGGCACGAGGAGGACGCGCGCGCCGGCCGCTTCCAGCAGGCCGGCGAAAGCCCGCGCCTGGGCACGCGGGCGCGTCACGACCACGACTCGGCCGGCAAGCGGCTGCGCGGCCGCGACGGCCGTCATGGGGTCCCTCCGGCGTCGAGAAGTGCGCGCGCCCCGCGAGCCAGCAGATCGCCGGCGAGACGCTCGCCGAGCGCTTCCGCCTGGGAGCCCGGTCCGCTCGCCTCGCCCGTGAGCACCGTCGCGCCGTCGAGGCTCGCCACGAGCCCGGCGATCGAGATGGTGTCGCCGTCGAGGCGCGCGTGGCCCGCCACGGGCGTGTGACAGCCTGCCCCGAGACGGCAGAGGAACGCGCGCTCCGCCAAGGCCTGCATCCTCGTCCCGGTGTGGTCCACGCCCCGCAGCGCCTCGAGCACTTCGGTGTCGGCCGTTCTCGCCTCCACGCCCAGGATGCCCTGCCCCACCGCGGGAAGAAACTCCTCCACGGACAGCGCATGGGCGTGCTCGGGTTTCAGGCCCAGACGATCGAGCCCCGCGCGGGCCATGACGAGGCCGTCGCAGAGACCTTCGTCGAGCTTGCGCAGCCGCGTGTCCACGTTGCCCCGGATAGGCTCGATGCTGAGGTCGGGACGTCTCGCTAAGAGCAGAGCGCGCCGCCTAAGGCTCGAGGTGGCGACGCGGGCGCCACGCGGCAGCTCGTCGAGCCCGCCGCCCGCGCGCGTGAGCAGAACATCGCGTGGGTCTTCACGAGGGGGATAGGCCGGCAGCCAGAGACCGGCGGGCAGCACGGCGGGCATGTCCTTGAGACTGTGCACGCCCGCGTCCACCCTGCCGTCGAGGAGAGCCTCCTCGATCTCCCTCACGAAGAGCGCCTTGCCTCCGAAGTCGGCGAGGGCGACGTCCGCCAAGCGGTCGCCCGACGTGCGGATGACCACCATCTCGACCTCCGCGCCCCGTGCCCGGAGGGCGTCGGCGACCTGCCCGGACTGGGTGACGGCGAGCCGGCTGCCGCGGGTGCCGAGCCGGAGCCTCATGGCTCGGGGCCTGTCCGGCTCTTGGCCCCGAGCCCGAACACCTCCGAGATGACCTCGACCCAACGGCGCCCCTGGCCCGCCCGCGACGAGTCACGCAGCTTGACCGTGGGGCCGTGCAAGACCTTGTTCACGATCGCCTGTGAGAGCGCCTCGATCGCCTGCTTGGTGGCCTCATCCGCGCCCGGCAGACGCCCGAGGGCGCGCGCCACCTCGCCCCGCCTAATAGCCTCCAGCTTCTCCCTTAACGACACGATGGTCGGCACCACCTCGAGGTCCTTGAGACGGTCGACGAACTTGCCGACCTCGCGCTCGACCAGGCCCTCGCCCCGCTGCGCTTCCCGCTGGCGCTCGCGCAAGTTGGACTCGACGACCGAGCGGAGGTCGTCGACGTCGTAGCAGAATGCGTTGGCGAGATCGTTGACGGCCGGCTCGACGTTTCGCGGGACGGCGATGTCGATGAAGAAGAGCGGACGCTCGTGGCGCGCGCGCAGCACCGCCTCGACGTCGGCTACGCTGATGATGGGCTCGGGGGCTGCCGTGGAGGTGATGACGATGTCCACCTCGGCCATCACCGACGGGAAGTTCTCGTACCTGACGGCCGTGCCCGCGAGGTCACGCGCCAGGTCCTGGGCGCGGCCCCAGGTGCGGTTGGCGACGTACACGGGCAGCGTCCCCTGGTCCTGGAGGTGCCGGGCGGCCAGTTCGCCCATCTCCCCCGCCCCGATCAGCAGCACCGTCTTGCCGTCGAGCGTGCCGAAGATCTTTCGCGCCAGCTCGACGGCAGCGAAAGACACGGACACGGCATAGCGCCCTATCTCCGTCTCGGTGCGCACACGCTTGGCAACGGCGAAGGCCTGGCTCATCAGCGCGTGCAGCGTCGGCCCCACGACGCGGCACGACTGGGCGAGCGCGAAGGCGTCCTTGACCTGGCCCAGGATCTGCGGCTCGCCCAGCACCATGGAGTCGAGGCTCGCGGCGACCCGGAAGGCGTGCAGGACCGCCTCGGGGCCCGTCTTCGTGTAGAGCAGCGGCTCGAGAGCCTGGAAGTCCATGCCCCGCTGGGCGGTCATGTGTCGAAAGGCTGCTCCGTGCGCTTCGCCGGGCACCTCCGCGACGCCGTAGACCTCGACGCGGTTGCACGTGGAGAGAATCATCAGCTCGGAGCAGACCCCGCGCCCCGCGACATCCGACAGCACCTCGCGCAGCTTGTCCTCATCGAGGGCGAGATGCTCCCGGACGTCGATGGGCGCGGTGCGGTGAGATAAGCCGGCCACAAAGACCGTGTGGATCACGAGCCGTGCCGTCCATGGAAGAAGGCACCCGCGCCGAGCGTCGCCAGCAGCACGCAAAAGCCGACGATCGCGAAATAAGCCGCTCGTCGACCCCGCCACAGTCCGACTGCGCGGCCCGACAGCGTCGCCGCGTAGACCAGCCACATGACCAGCGAGAAGAGAGCCAGGGGGTCGCCCGCCAGCAGACCGCCCCAGGAGCGCCCAGCCTGGAGCACGCCCCAGGCCTGGAGGATACCAAGAACGAGCCCGACCGTGAGGAACGGGAAACCCACGGTGAGCGTCACCAGCGTCAAATGGTCGAGCGTCTCGAGCGCCGGGAGCCCGTAGTAGAAGGCGCCGCGACGTTTGGCCTTGATCTGCCGCTCCTGGAGCACGTACATGAGGGCGCTGCCGAAGTTGAGAACCAGCGCGGCCAATCCCACCAGGATCAGCGCCACGTGGACGACGGCCCAGCCGCTCTGCAACTGCGGCTCGAGAGCCAGGCCCCTGAGCCCCGTCGGCAGCCCCAGGCCGAGAGCCAGGATAGCCGGCAGGAAGAAGGCGCCGAACGTGGTGATCCCGTAGCGGTGCTCGATCCAGAGACCGAAGAGCACCGCGACCCAGATCACGACCGAGACGCCCTCGGCCAGTGTCAGCACCGGCGCGCGGCGGAGGTCTACCCATCGGAGGATGATCGCCCCGGTGTGGCACGCCCAGCCGGCCACGGTCAGCAGGCGCGCGAAGCGCGCCAGGTCCTCCCGTCGCCCGAAGAGCGAGCCCAGAGCCGCGGCCGCGGCGACGATGTAGGCCGTGAGCGCAACGTCAAAGACGACGGCGTTCATGCGGCGGGGTCCGAGTCCGGTGGCAAGAGCTGGGCAAGGGACGGAGTGCCCCGCCAGTACCCTTCCCGCGCGGCGTAGTAGTCGAGGTGAGGCGAGGCCCAATCTTCCACGAGGGGCGAGGCCGCATTCCAGCGCTCCCGCCGGTCCACGCCCTTGAGATAGCCCCGGCACGCCAGGCACGCCTCCACGAAGTAGCCCTCCTCGGCGCCCCCGCCCAGGAGCCGCACCATGTCACCGGACTGCCACGCCTGGCAAAAGGGACAGCGAAGGCGCGCGGCCGTCCAGGCGCTGCCGCAGAGATGGCAGGACAGCCGCCGCCGGCCGTCCTCGAGCAGGTCGCCGTAGGACGGCAGGCCGCCGCACCACGGGCAGAAACCCCGGTCCCAGCCACCCTCCGGAAGTGCGCGGACCAGTGAAAAGAAGGTCTCGAGCGCGGGGCGCACCCCGGCGTGAGCGAGGAAGCCCGCGAGGTGGGCGGGGAGAGCGGCCTCGTCCTGGAGCGCCGCGGCCGCGGCCCAGCCGGAAGCCGGGAAGAGCGCGGCAGGCCCGATGCGTCCCGCGTCCCAGGCCTCGGCGAATCGTCCGAGCGCCACGGCGTCGTCGGGTCCGGCAGCGGCAAGCCGCTCCATGACCGGCCCCAGGATCTCTTCGAGAGACTCCGGCGCGATGGCGGGCACAGCCTCGGCAAGGAGCGGTACGCCCCTCTCCCAGCGCTCCCGGCACTGCTCCGCGCTCCATCGCAAGGGTTCAACCCCGGGATCCTGCCATCCGCGCCAACCATCGAGCACCGAGGTCCACAGGGCGAGCGCGTCGCCCATTGCGCGCCGCCGCGTGAGCATCTCCTGCCACTCCGCACACAGTCCCGCGTAGTCCGGCATGGCTCAGGAGACTTCCGGCAGCTCGAGGGCTTGGCCGGCGTACAGGTTGAGGCTTTCGCCGCGGAGATAGCCCACCACGGTCACGCCGAGCTGCTCAGCGAGGGCGATGGCCATCTCCGTGGGCGAGGTGCGCGAGGCAACGGCAGGCAC
>JACORX010000197.1 GCA_016179165.1 Candidatus Rokuibacteriota bacterium
CATGTATACGTCGGGCACGACCGGTTCACCGAAGGGGGTCATGATGAGCCATGCCTGGCTCGACTTCACGACCTTCGGCTGGATCTGCGTGTACAAGCTCTCGGGCGACGACCGGTTTCTCGTCGCCTCGCCGTTCTTCTACGCCATCGGCTCGATCATGGACGTGCTGGCCCCCTTTCGAGTCGGAGCATCCGCAGTGCTCCTCGAGCGGTTTCGGCCGCGGGCGGCACTGGACGCGATCACCCGGTTTCGCCCGACGGCGACGGTCATGGTTCCCACCGCCGCCGTCCAGCTCTTGGACGCCTACGAGTCGGGCCGCGACGACGTCTCCAGCATGAAGATCTTTTTCACGGCCGGGAGCCCGAGCCCCGCCGGACTTCGCGAACGGCTGCTCGGGGAGTTCGGATGGCAGCAGCGCGAGATCTACGGTCTTACGGAAGCGCATATGGTGGCGGTCGGAGGCCTGGGAGTCCCGCGGCGGGAGGGGATGCTCGGAACCCCCGGCGGCAACCTCGTGGTGCGAGTCGTGGACGACGCCGGGCTGGAGCTCCCGCGAGGGGAGGTCGGCGAGATCGTCTGTCGGGGCGATAGCGTGACGTCCGGCTACTGGCAGCGGCCAGACGAAACGGCGGCGACGAACCGCGATGGCTGGTTCCACACGGGCGACCTCGGGGTCATGGATGCGGACGGCTACCTGAAGGTCGTGGACCGCAAGAAGGAGATGATCATCACGGGCGGGGCCAACATCTATCCGGCCGAGGTGGAGCGCGTGCTCGAATCGAACGACAGGATCGCCCAGGCGGCCCTGGTGGGCATTCCGGATCCGGTCTACGGAGAGGTGGCGTGCGCGGTTGTGGTGCTCCGCCCGGGCTCGAGCGCCACCGCCGAGGAGGTCATCGATCACTGCCGTGAACGTCTGGCGCGCTTCAAGTGCCCACGCTCGGTCCGATTCATGGACGCGCTCCCGCTGACGGCTACCGGCAAGATCGCCCGCCGGCAGCTGCGCGATCTGATGCAGGCGGGGGGAGTCGAGGAGCAGACTCCCGCCGAGCTTCGACAGGACACCTGAGAGACAGGATGGGCGAGCGAACGGTGGAGTATGAGGCCGAGGGCCACATCGCGGTGGTGCGCCTCAACCGGCCCGACCGCTTGAACGCGCTCAACCGGCAGCTTCAGGACGAGCTCGGCCAAGCGTTCGCGGCCGCCGAGGCGGCACGGGACGTCCGGGTGTTGATCCTGACCGGCGCGGGCCGGGCGTTCTCGGTCGGTGCCGACATCGAGGAGCTCGAGACGACCGCGGAAGGGGCGGCCCGCCAGCTTCAGGCAAGCCTGGCCTGTCTCTCCAGCCCGGAGCGACTGCGGAAGCCGGTGATCGCGGCGGTCAACGGCTATGCGCTGGGCGGTGGATTCGAGCTGGCGCTGGCCTGCGACATCGTCGTGGCCTCGGACCGGGCCGTGTTCAGCGTGCCGGAGCCGACGCTGGGTGTCGTGCCCGGGCTTGCGATGCAGCGACTGCCGCGGCTGGTCGGCGTCATGCGGGCCAGGGAGATCCTTCTGACCGCGCGGCGCCTGAGCGCCCAGGAGGCGCGCGAGTACGGACTCGTCAGCCGCGTGGCGCCGCACGACGACTTGATGGAGCAGGCGCGGAGCGTGGCCATGGGGATGACGGAGCTGGCGCCGCTGGCCTTGGAGCTCCTGAAGGCGACGATCAACCGCAACCTGCTGTCGAGCGATCTCGTGTTCGCCGAGCGGGCCAATGCCTGGCTCTTCACGACGCGTGATGCGCGAGAGGGGATCAGGGCGTTTCGTGAAAAACGCAAACCGAACTTCAGCGGGTAGCGGCGTGTCGGGGGTCGGGCACCCTGCGCCGCCGAAGCCAAGGCTGCGGCTGAACCTGACCCGGGAGAAGATCCTCGCGGAGAGCGCGCGGGTCTTCAACTTGCGCGGGTACGACGCCGCGACGCTCGATGAAATCGCGCAGGCGTTGGGGGTCACGAAGGCCGCACTGTACTACCACGTGAGGAATAAAGAGGATCTCCTTCTCCAGTGCCACCAGAAGGCACTGGACATCGCGATCGACGCCGTGCGGACCGCCCTTGCAGAAGCCTCCGAGCCGGACGAACAGCTCCGGGCCGTGTTGACCCGGTACATCGGCGGAATGACCGATCAGCTGGCGGGCATCGTCGTGCTCCTGTACGAAGGTGCGTTGTCACCCTCTCACTACCATCAAATCATGGGGCAGCGGGACGAATACGAGCAGATGCTTCGCGGCATTGTCGAGGCGGGCGTCAGATCCGGCGTCTTTGTGCCGTGCGATTCACGGCTTATCGGGTTCGCGATCCTGGGTGCCTTGAACTGGATTCCCAGATGGTACAAGCCGGGCGGCCCGCGAACGCCGAAGGAGATCGCCTCGGCTTTCTCCGAGTACTTTGTCCGAGGGCTTCAGACGCACCCCTCCAGCCCGGCCGTTCCTCCGGGCGGGTCTGCACGGGGAGGCGGGCAGGGGAGGGCGCGGCCTGTGACGGATCTGGGTCTGGTGCGGTGATGACTGAGACGGGGCGCACGGCGGCCGACGGAGGCAGCGCCGGGCCGGCCCCGAGAAATGGAGCGACGATGGCACAACCCGGGATCGAGGGGAAGTATTACGAAGACTTCGGAGTCGGAGAGGAGATCGTGTCAGCCGGACGGACTGTCAGTGAAGGGACGATCGACCTGTTCGCGGGCGTCACGGGCGACTTCAGCGAGGTCCACACGGACGCCGAGCTGATGAAGGAGTCGGAGTTCGGTGAGCGAATCGGCCACGGTATTCTGTCTCTCGGCATCATGCAGGGGCTCATGTCGCAGACGAACTACAGCCTGAGAACCGTCATCGCGACGCTCGGCTGGGACAAGCTCAGGTTCACGTCTCCGCTACGCGCCGGAGATACCGTTCGGGCGCACTGGACGATCAAGGAGAAGCGGGTGAGTCAGACCCGCCCGTCTCTCGGCGTGGTCGTCGAGGAATGCCGGCTGATCAATCAGCGCAAGGAGACGGTGGTGACAGGTGAACACGTGGCGCTGGTCCGGAGACGGCCGGAGGCGGAGAGATGACGACGGCGCCGATTCACGAGTGGGGGCGGCGGCTGAGCGATGCCATCCGCGCGGCGCTCGATGCGGGCGATCTCGACGCCGCCCGCAGGCTGGCGCTCGAGGGCGACGGCCAGGCGCGGAGCCTCGCCAAGGAGTACGCGCTCATGTATCGCGGCCTCGGCATCACCGTCCGTGTCCTGCTGCGCCTCCTGGCCGGTACCGCCTCCGCGGAGGTTGCCGAGCTCGCACGCCGATTCCGGCTGGACATGGCACGGCTGATGGCCCCGGCGGGCGGCGATGAGCCGGCGACGGCCGATCCTACAGACGGGCTCGACGAGGAGCTGAGGCGCGCCGCGCGCTGCCTGGAGGCAGGCGAGGAGCAGTTCGACCGGGAGCAGGCACGTCTCGCGGACGAGGTCGTCCTGGCCATCGACACGGGCGACGTGGGACGGGCCCGTGCCTGCCTCGACCTGAAGGAAGGGGGCCAGTACGTCCCCCGGCACGATCGCCTGATCCGCTTCATGGCCGAGACCTTCGGCTCGGTGCTGCGCCGCTCGGGACCGGCCGCGCTGCTGAATCTCCATGTCGCGACGGCGGAGGGACAGCGCCGGGGGTTCGAGCGGTGGGAACAGATGTCTCCCGAAGAGTTCGCCTGGACGACCGCGTACCTCCTGAAGCAGCACATGGGACGATTCGAAGTCACGGAGGACGACGAGAAGTTCACCATCGAGCAGTCGCTGTGCGGCAGCGGCGGCGCGCTCGTTGTCCGCGGCGCCTATGCGGGGCCGGAGGCGCTCCCATACGTGGAGGGGCCCGGCCCGCTCACGGCGGGTGAGCCTCGCCTGGCCGTGTACTGCAGTCACTGCCCGATCTGGAACGGCGTCGCGCCGCTGCGATGGTTCGGCCGTCCCCACTGGGTCTTCGAGCGGCCGTCGCGTCCCGACGGCTCGTGCACGCTGCACATCTACAAGCGCCGCGAGGGCGCGCCCGCCACGTACCTCCGCGCCCTCACCGCGCCGGTCTCCAATGAGTAGCACGCGCCACAAGAATGATGCATTCGGCTTATTGGGCTGAAACTCTAGATCATGTAAACAGTATCTAGCAATGAGACAACGAAACGGCCGACCAGACAGCGAACAGACTGGCCGGCTACCAGGCGGGCGAGTCATCAGCGTTGTGACTGTGCCTTCGGCAGCCGAACGTCTTCTGCGGAAATCGCCACGGCGGGATTCAGCAG
>JACORX010000189.1 GCA_016179165.1 Candidatus Rokuibacteriota bacterium
AGTAGACCGCCTTTAGATTCGTGGCCGGAGCGAACTCGCTGGGCCTCACCATCGGGGCCCGGCCCGGGGCCGGAGCTGGAGATGGAACTGGAGCTGGAGTCAGAGCTGGAGCTGGAGTCGTACCTGGAGTCGTACCTGGAGTCGTACCTGGAGTCGTACCTGGAGTCGGCATCGGGACCGGAGTCGGCTTCGGGGCCGTGGCCGGCGCGGGGGCCGGAGCCGCCTGCGGCGCCGAGGGAGCCGGGGCTACGGCGCCCGTAGTGGCGGGCCGCTTCGGGCACCCCACGAGGAATAGGGTGAGAGCGAGAAGAGGCACCACCAGATACGCATGCGCCCGTGGCTTGGCCATAGCGTCACATCCTCCTTGTCAAGCTTTGGTGAAGAGTCCAACGCAAACAGGGCAATTCTATCACGGAAGGCGGGGCGACCAAGCCGGACTTGACGCCTGGCCCGGCCCTCCGGTCAGGACTTGCGGTTCCGATCCGTCGGCGAGCATGGTGACGAGCTGCGTCCCCCCGAGACGACTTGACTGGAAGACGAGGTGCCGCCCGTTCGGCGACCATGAAGCGCTCTCGTTGTCGCCGGAGCCCGCGGTCAGACGCCGCAGGTTCGAGCCGTCCGGGCCGACCGCCCAAATGTCGTGGTTGCCCTGCCTGGAGGTGAAGGCGATCGTGTCGCCCTTGGGCGACCATCGCGGCTGGGTGTTGAACCCCTTCGACGTCACGCGCCGGACGTTGGTGCCCTCGGCGTCCATGACGAAGATCTGCGCCGGCCCCGAGCGGTCGGACACGAAGGCGAGCTCTCGCCCCGTCGGCGACCATGTCGGCTCCGTGTCGATCGCGGCGTGCGTCGTCAGCCTCCGGAAGTCGCCGGTCGTCACCGTCAGGAGGTAGATCTCGGGGTTGCCGTCCTTCGACAAGGTCAGCGCCACCGTGTGGCCGTCCGGGCTCCAGGCGGGCGAGGAGTTGATCCCCGCGTAGCCCGCCAGGAGATGCACCGGCCGGCGCTCAAAGGGGAAGATACGGTACAGGAACGGGTAGCCGTTCATGTACGACGTGAAGGCGAGTGAGCGCGAGTCGGGGCTCCAGGTCGGCGACATGTTGATGGACTTGTTGGCGGTCATGGGCGCAGCGCCCGCGCCATCGTAGTCCATCAGGTAGAGCTCCTTGACCCCCGAGCGCGTGCTGGCAAACGCCATCTTGGTGTCGGCGACACCGCGCTCACCGGTGACGAGCAGCACGACCTCGTCGGCGATCTTGTGGGCGGCGCGGCGGGGCTCCGAGACGTGCGCGACGAGCTTCTTCGATCCGATCAGGTTGAATTCGGGCGAGGTCAGGTCGTACAACCGCATCTCCACTTCGAAGCGGTCGCCGCGCACGGCGAGGAGCCCCTGCAGCGCCTGCAGAGCCCCGTTCGCCGCGAACTCCTGGAGCCGCGGCTTGAGCGCGTCGGCGCCGCCCTGCGGCAAGGTGGGCGTGCCCGATACCACGCTGAAGAGCGACGTGAAGGCAAGATCCGCGGCGGTGATCTCCGGCAGCCGCTTGGCCCAGTTCTGCGGGTCGGTACCGCTTACGAGCGTGAAGTCTGGAACGGCGATATTGATCTTCTTCATCAGCCCAGGCCGGACGTTGAGCTCGACATCGGGATTCTGCGAGCTGGCCGGCGCAAGACCCAGGGCTGCCGCGGCAAAGATCGCGACGACGGCGGCGGCCGGCGCAGCCAGCCGGCGGGCAGGGCGCGGGAAGCGCGTCATCCGTGCTTCAAGTCGAAATTGAAGAGCACGCGGAGGGAGGACTTGGCCCAGCCCGGGGGAAGCGGCGGGAACGGGCTCGCCTCGGTGACGGCGCGAAGCGCGGCACGATCGTAGAAGCTGCTGCCCGAGCTCTCCTCGAGGATGGGCGGCGCAATGGAGCCGTCCCGCCGGATCTCGACGTAGATCCGCGGCTTCTGGGCGGGTTCGCTGGAGCGGTTCTGCGTCTGCCAGCGCTCCTCGACCTTCTGGAGCACCTGCCGCAGGTACGCCTTGTAGGGAAAATCGGTCGACTCGAGCGTGAGCGAGCCTTGCCCAGCGACGGAGCCGGTGGTCTGCCCGAGCGTCGCCACCGACGGCCGCGAGGCCGGTTCGACCGCCGTCTTGCCGCGCCGGTCAGACGGCATGGACAGCGGCGGGAGTTCGCGCTGGCCCGGGCGGGACGTCACCTCTCGCCAGGGCAGGGCTGCGTTTGTGGGCTTCGCAGCCCCGCGCGAGGGCAGGGCCACCTCCGTGGGCGTGGGTTTCGCCGCCTCGCGCTCGCGCGGCACGGGGTCGGGGGCGATCTCGCGCGCGGCCGGCTTGAGCGTGCGCGCCGGCAGGGGGGCCGCGCTCCCCGCCGGATTGCCGACGGCCGCGATGGACGAGACGAGGTTGACCACGTGCACCCGCGGGCGATCCCAGGCGCCCGAAAGCGTCGCGGCCACGAGCGCGGCGACGATGACGACGTGGCCCAGCACGGACAAGGCCAGCGCCTTGATCGGCACGGGCGCCGGCGCGGGAGCCGCCGCCGCCCGCCGGCGCGTTGCGTGAACGGGGGAGGGCATGGGCAGCCCGCGGGAGACGGTGGACGCCCTCATGATCCTCGCACGGGTTCGGTGACCATGCCCAGCTTCTCGATGCCGGACTTGCGGATCCTGTCCATGGTCTCGACGACAAACCCGTACTGCAGGGCCTGGTCCGCTTTCAGGTAGAGGGTTTTGTCCGTGCGGTTCTTGAAGGTGTCGCGCAGCGTCTGCTCGAGCGAGGCGAGCGCCAACGGCTTGCCGTTGAGATAGATCCGCTGGTCCTTGGTGAGCGTCACCTCCATCCGCTCTTCCGTCACCGTCGGCCTGCCGGCGGTCTTCGGAAGGTTGACGTCGATGCCTCGGTACATGAGGGGCGCCGTCAGCATGAAGATGAGCAGCAGCACGAGGACGACGTCCACAAGCGGAATGATGTTGATCTCGGACAGGGCGCCGCCGGCGCGGCGGCCTCCACCGCCGCCGTTCCCGTGGTCCATGGAGAAGGCCATTGAGCTACCTGTTCGCCGGCTTTGCGGGCGCGGGCCGTGCGAAGATGTTCACGAGCTCGAGCGTGAAGCCGTCCATCTCGGTCGCCAGGCGCCTCGTGCGATTGATGAAGAAGTTGTAGCCCATGACGGCCGGGATCGCCGCGCCCAGCCCAGCGGCCGTGGCGATTAGCGCCTCGGAGATGCCCGGCGCCACGACGGCCAGGCTCGCGGAGCCCTGCTGCCCGATGCCGTGGAAGGCGCTCATGATGCCGACGATCGTGCCGAAGAGGCCGATGAAGGGCGCGGCGCTGGCCGTCGTGGCGAGGAAGGGCAGGTAGCGCTCCATGCGCGCTACCTCGATCTCCGTCGCCCGGCGCATCGCCCTGTGCGCGGCGTCGAGCGCGTCACGCGGCAGGCCTTCGCCGTCCTCGAGCGCGGCGTCCACCTCGTCCACGCCGCCGTAGACGCTCGACAGCTCGAGGCCCGCGGCCGAGTAGAGCTGGGCGAGCGGGCTCGAGCGGAACTTCTTCGCGGCGCCGTAGATGATCGAGAATCGCCGCCCCTCCCGGTAGCCCCGCATGAAGCCTTTCGCGTCGCGTTTGAGGGCGCGGAACTCCCACCACTTCTCGACGATGAGGGCCCAGCAGATGACCGAGAAGAAGAGGAGCACGCCCAATACGAACCTGGCGAGAGGACCCGCCTGAAGGATCAGGTCGAGGACGTTGGAAGACATCGCGGCCTGAGGTGGCAAGCGGGACTCCTTTATTGACGGAAAGTCGTACCAGGGGGCACAGCTGATGATACCCAGGCAGCGCGACAAGTGTCAACGAATTTGGCCAGAAATGCCCGGTTTATTTGACAGCGCTGGGAGCGGGCCGTATAAGGGAAGCCGTATGTTCCACTCCCCCGGCGCTATCGTCTTGCAGATGGGCCCCCTGACCTTCCGCTGGTACGGCATCCTCATGGCCAGCGCCATGGCGTTGGGCCTCTGGCTCGCCTATCGCGAGGCCGTGAGGCGAGACGTGGACCCTGACAGCCTGCTCAAGGCTTGCGAGCTGGGGCTCCTCGGCGGGCTCGTGGGCGCGCGTCTCTACTACGTCGTCTTCAACCTGGACTACTACACCCGCTACCCGGCCAAGATCCTTGCGGTGTGGGAGGGCGGGCTTGCCATCCACGGCGGCGTGCTGGGCGGACTCCTCCTCGGCGGCGGCTACGCGCTGTGGCGCGGGTTGCCGGCCGTCACGTACCTGGATATCGCCGCGCCGAGCTTGGCGCTGGGACAGGCCATAGGCCGGTGGGGTAACTTCTTCAACGAGGAGGCCTTCGGCACGCCGACGGACCTGCCGTGGCGGCTCTACATCTCGGCGCCGCACCGACCCGTCCAGTACGCCCAGGATGAGTTCTTCCACCCGACGTTCCTGTACGAGTCGGTGTGGGATCTCCTCGTCTTCATCGTCCTGGTCCGCGCCTTTCGGGACCGACTTCAGCGGGCGCCGGGCGCGCTGTTTCTGACCTATCTCGGGCTCTACTCCGTCGGCCGTTTCATTACCGAGGCTCTCCGCACCGACGCGCTCATGTTAGGTCCCCTTCGGGTGGCACAGCTGGCCAGCGTCGTCGGCGTGGCGCTCGCGCTCGTGGGCGTCCCGCTGCTTCTGCGCCGGGCCCGCGCCGCCGCCTGACGCCGTGCACTTCGTCTTCCTCGGCAGCTCGGGGGCCATCCCCGGGCGGGACCGCGACACGACATCCCTCGTCTTCGTCGGCCCACGCGACGCCGTCCTCGTGGACTGCGGCGGCAGTCCCGCCCAGAAGCTCCTCATGGCAGGGGTGGACCCGCTCGCGCTTTCCCGCGTCGTCATCACGCATATCCACCCCGACCACGCCTACGGCTTGCCATCCCTCGTGCAGACCCTGTTCCTGCTAGGCCGGCAAGCCCCCCTCCACCTCGCGTGCCGCGAGGAGCACGCGGCGCCGCTCCGCGCGCTGCTGGGCCTCTTCGGCCTGCTGGAGCGCCCCGGGATATTCCCTCTCGTATGGGAGCCGGTGCCTCCGCGCGAGGGCTTTGCCGTCGGCACGCCCGGGGGCGGCACGCCCGGAGACTTCGCGATCACGGCGTCGCCGAATGCCCACGGCGGCATGCCCAACATGGCGCTGCGCTTCGAGGCGCCGGGCCGGCCCGCTGTCGTCTACTCCTCCGACACCGAGCCCTGCGCCGCGGTGGAAGCGCTCGCACGCGGCGCTCACACGCTCATTCACGAGGCGACCTTCTCAGAACGGCGGCCCCGCGGCATGGGCGCGCATTCCACGGCCGCCCAGGCCGGGGAGATCGCGGCTCGGGCCGGCGTGACGCGGCTCATCCTCGCCCACATCGACGCCGGCCTCCACGGCGAGCTCGACGCGCTTCGAGAGGAGGCGCGCGCCCGGTTTCCCGGCACGGTGGAGATCGCCCGGGAACTCGTGCCGTACCCGCTGTGACGCCGCGCATCGCCCGCGCGCAGGCCCTCCAGGCCCGGCTGCGCCGCCGCGTGCGGACTCGCGGCGGCCCCCGCCACGTGAGGCTCGTGGCAGGGGCCGACCTGGCCTATCGCGGCGACGGATCGCGCGCGTGGGCCGCCGTCGTCCTCTGGGCGCCGAGCGACGGCGCCATTGTGGAGACCGTTACGGTCTCCGGGCGCCCGAGCTTCCCGTACGTGCCCGGCTATCTCTCCTTCCGTGAGGGCCCGCTCCTCTTGCGTGCCTTCGGGCGCCTCCGGCACAGGCCCGACCTCGTCCTCTTCGACGGGCAGGGCATCGCGCATCCGCGCGGGATCGGCCTCGCCTCGCACTTGGGCGTGCTGCTCGATCTGCCGAGCGTCGGCTGCGCGAAGTCGCGTCTGGTCGGAGAGCACGGCGAGCCCGGGCCGCGGCGCGGCGACTGGACGCCGCTCGCGCTCGCGGGTTGTCAGGTAGGGGCAGTGGTGCGCACGCGGGACGGCGTCAAGCCGCTCTGGGTCTCGCCCGGCCACCGCATCGGCATCCGCCAGGCCGTCCGGTGGACTCTCGCCTGCTGCCGAACGCGCGTGCCCGAGCCGATCCGCCTGGCCGAGCAGATGGTCAACCGTCTCAAGGCCGGCCGGTGATCGTCTACGAGAGCAGGGACGGACGGGCGCGGCTCTACCAGGGCGACAGCCGCGATCTCTCGCCGGTCCCGACGGCCAGCGTCGGCGTCATCCTGACCTCGCCGCCCTACTGGATCGCAGACAGCGGCCGCGGCGCCGCCGACCGCTACGCGCGGAACCTGGCCGTCGCCTTCGGCCGCGAGTGGCGCCGCGTGCTGGCGCCCGGCGGCGACCTCTGGCTGGTCCTGGGCGACCGCCATGACGGCCGGGAGTGGGTCGGCTTCGATGGACTGGTGACCGGGTGGCTCAGGCGCACGGGCTGGCGGCTCCAGTCCAAGGGCCTCTGGATCCAGACGCGCCCGCGCGAGCGGTGGGACAACCGCATCAACTACCTGCTGCGCTTCCGCAAAGCCGGGAGCCGCGTGCGCCCGTCGGGCGCCACGCTCTGCTGGATGCTGCCGCTGCCGCGCACGCACCCGGAGAGCATCTGGGACGCCACGCCCGAGCCCGTGCTGCGCGCGCTGCTCCTCGCGAGCCGGAAGCGCGGTGCGGTGCTGGATCCATTCTGCGGCGCGGGCACGGTGGGACGCGTGGCGCTCGGCCTCGGCCGCGAGTGGATCGGCGTCGAGCGCGATCCGCGAATGGCGCGCCTCACGGCCCGCCGCCTGAAGCTGATAGGGGTCAGGTCTTGAAATACGACATCCGGCCACCGCAGATGACCGTTCCCCCGCGGAGTCCGGCGGGCAATGTATGAATGCAAGACCTGACCCCGCCGCCGCTCCCGGATCTTCGACATCATCCAGAGGCTCAACCGCGACGGCATCGGCATCCTCCTCGTGGAGCAGAACGCCAACATGGCGCTCTCCGTCGCCGACCGCGGCTATGTGCTCCAGACGGGGCGGGTGGTCCTCGCCGACACCGCCCCCAACCTCGTCAACCACCCCATGATGCGCAAGGCGTACCTCGAGCTCTGACAGGGAGGCCCCATGGACAAAATCGAGCGAATGCGTGCGGCGTTGAACGGACGGCCGGTGGACCGCCCGCCCTTCACCGTGTGGTACCACTTCGGCAACCAGCACGCACCGGCGGCGGTGGCCGCCCAGGTCCAGCTGGACTTCTTCGCGCACTACGACCTGGACCTCCTCAAGATGATGAACGACTACGTCTACCCGATGCCCGCCGGGATGGACGTGATGGCGACGCCGGCGGACCTCGGGCGCCTCGAGCCCTTCGATCCGGCGAGCACGCCCATGGGCGCCCAGCTCCAGGCGGTGGAAATCGTGGCCCGGGCGCTCAAGGGCAAGGCGCTCTTCGTGGACACCGTCTTCAACGCCTGGAACACGCTCAAGCGCAACCTCGTGCGGGAGGCCATGTCCCGGCTCATGGCCGAGCACTCCGAGGCGTTGGAGGCGGCACTGCGCGTCGTCAACGCCAACCTCATCCGTTACGCCCAGGCCAGTCTCGATCGCGGCGCGGCGGGGATCTTCCTCTCCGTGCCGGCGACGGCCGAGAGCCTCACCCTGCCGCAGTACGAGCGGTTCATGCGTCCCTTCGACCTGGAGCTGCTGGGCGCGATCCGCGGCAGAGGCGAGTGCCACGTTGTCCACGCGCACGGCGAGCGGCTCTACTTCGACCGGCTCCTCGATTATCCCGCCCAGGCCCTGTCCTGGGCCGACGTGAACGGCGGCCCGTCCATCGCGGAGGCGCGGAAGCGCACGACGCTGACGCTCATGACCGGGCTCGACCACGTGAAGTTCGCCGAGGTCTCGGCGGGCCTCGTGCGCGAGCAGGTCGGGCGCGCGCTGGCCGAGGGAGGGCGCGAGCGCTTCATCCTGGCGCCGGGCTGCTCGCTACCGACCTACACCTACCCGCCGCTGATCAGGGCCGCGCGCGCCGCAGTCGGGGGGTGAGGGGATGGAGGACTACCGCGTGACGACCGCCGAGCCCGCGCCTTCGAAGGCCGCATTGCTGCAGGCTCTCCACAGGAGCCGCGACGAAGTGGTCGCGCTCGTCCGCGGGCTGCCGCCCGAGCGCCTGGAGGAAGGCCGCTACGAGAACGGGTGGAACGGCCGGCAGATCCTCGCCCACATCGCGTCCATCGAGTGGAGCTACCCGCGGCTGATCGAGATCGCCGGCACGCCCCCCGCGCCCGCCGGGGAGCCGCCCCCCACGCGCGCCCCGAAGGGCGGGAACGAGAACTACAACGAGCGGCAGGTGGCCAAGCGCGCGCATCTCACGGTCGCCGTGCTGCTCGCCGAGTTCGAGACGAATCGTGCCGCTACCATCCGGGCGGTGGAGGCAGCGGACGAGGCGCTGTTTGCCCGGCGCATCCGGTCGGCGTTCGGCGTCGTCGGCCCGCTCGCGGCCGTCTTCGACCAGGTCGCGGTGGTCCACGTGCTCGGCCCCGCGCACGATATCGCCGGCCCGGAAGCCGGCCCGCTCAGGTCTTGATGCTTTCGTTCA
>JACORX010000201.1 GCA_016179165.1 Candidatus Rokuibacteriota bacterium
GACGAGGCCTGCCAGACGTCCTACGCGGACCGGCAGGGGAAGTACCAGGGCCAGCAGGGGATCGTCCTCCCGACGGTCTAGGCCCAGGCGCACGGCCCCGGTTCGGGGGCCAGGAGGTAGCCGCTCATGGCTGAACAGAAGAAAAAGGAAACGAGGCCGACCAAGCCTGAAGGCGACGAGGACGCCGCAGCGGCCAACCCGGAGCTCGCCAAGAAGGGGAAGAAGATCAAGGAGGACCTCGACAACCTCTTGGACGAGATCGACGAGATCCTCGAGGAGAACGCCGAGGAGTTCGTGAAGAGCTACGTGCAGCGCGGCGGCCAGTAGCCGTCAATGCGCGGCGAGGAGAGTCATGCCGATCTACGAGTACCGCTGCAACCAGTGCGAGCGTGAGTTCGAGCGATACGTCCAGACCGCGCAGGCCGCGGTCGAGTGCCCGACGTGCCGGAGCGCGCGCGTGACGCGACGGCTGTCAGTGCTCGGCGCGCTTCGCCTCGGCGGCACGGCCGCCGCGGGCATGTCCGGGGGCGGCGGCTGCTGTGGGGGCGGCTGCGGCTGCCGCTGAATCATGGATCTGAGGCAGCTTGAGATTTTCGTCAAGGTCGTGGAGCTCAAATCTTTCTCGAAGGCTGCCGAGGCGCTCCTCCTGACCCAGCCCACGGTGTCCGAGCACATCCGCACGCTCGAGCAGGAGCTGGGCGTGCGGCTGCTCGACCGGCTCGGCCGCGGGGCGGAGTCCACCGCAGCGGGCCGTCTCCTGCTCTCCCACGCGACGCGTATGCTCCAGCTTCAGCGCGAGGCGCTCCAGGCCATGGACAGCTTCCAGGGCCGGCTGGCAGGCGAGCTCCTCGTGGCCGCGAGCACGATCCCAGGCGAGTACGTGTTGCCGCCGCTGATCGGGCGCTTCAAGGAGAAGTTTCCGGACATCGCGATCACTCTGCTGATCGGCGACAGCCGCGCCGTCGTGGACTGGGTCGCCGAAGGGCGCGCCGAGGTCGCAGTGGTCGGCGCGCGGTTGCCCCACCGCGGCATCGACTATCGCGAGCTGATGCCCGACGAGCTGGTCCTGGTGGTTCCCGTCGGACATCCATGGCACGGCAAGAAGGAAGTGGGGCTCGAGGAACTCCGCGCGGAGCCGCTGCTCATGCGTGAGCGCGGCTCGGGCACGCGCGCGGCGCTCGAGTCGGCTCTCGCCCAGGCGGGCCTCGACCTCTCGGCCTTCCGCATCGTCGGCGAGATGGGCTCGACCCAGGCGATCAAGCAGGCGGTCAAGGCCGGCGTGGGCGTCTCGGTCGTCTCGCGCCGCGCCGTCGAGGAGGAGTGCCGCAGCGGGCTCGTGTGGTGCCTCAAGCTGCGCGATCTCAAGGTCACGCGCGCCTTCCACATCGCGACCCACCGGGACCGCAGCCGCTCCCCCCTCGCCGAGGCCTTCCGGGCTTTCATCGAATCAGAATCGGCCTGAAGCGCCCGGAATCGCCCCGGGTCCGCCGGACATGGGAACGGCATGAGAAACGACATGGGAAATCGCATGGACTCCCGGATGGCGGACCCCAAGACCGGCAAGCAGATCCGGCTGACGAGCTACGCCGCCTGCGCCGGCTGAGCCTCCAAGATGGGTCCTGGAGATCTCCAGGACGTGTTGAGCGGCCTCAAGCAGCACGAGCACGCCGACCTCCTGGTCGGGCTCCGGCGGAGCGACGACGCGGCCGTCTACCGCATCACCGACGAGGTCGCGATCGTCAGCACCGTGGACTTCTTTCCTCCCATCGTGGACGACCCCTACCTCTACGGCGCCATCGCCGCGGCCAACTCCATGTCCGACGTCTACGCGATGGGGGGACAGGTGCTGTTCGCGCTCAACGTGGCGGGCTTTCCGCGCGAGATGCCGAAGGAAGTGATTGCAGCCGTATTCAAGGGCGGAGCCGACAAGGTACTCGAGGCCGGCGGTGTCATCGCAGGCGGGCACACGGTGGTGGACGCCGAGCCCAAGTACGGCCTCGCCGTCACCGGCAAGGTCCATCCCAAGCGCATCTTCATCAAGGGCGGACTCAGGCCCGGGCACCGGCTCTTCCTCTCCAAGCCGCTCGGCACGGGCGTGATCGCGACGGCCGCCAAGGACGGCGCCTGCGAACCGGCCGTCCTCGATGGGGCGGTGCAGAGCATGCTGCGGCTGAACCGCGTCGCCGCGGAGGTGGCGCGGGAGGCGACGGTGGGGGAGTCGATGGCGCGAGGGGCGACCGACATCACGGGCTTCGGTCTGCTCGGCCACGCGGCCGAGATGGTCGAGGCCTCGGGGGTGGGCATGGCGCTGCGCGCGGCTGACATTCCGATCCTCCCGGGAGCGCTGGCGCTCGCCGAGAAGGGGGCGTTCAGCGGAGGGATGAAACGGAACCGGACGCACCTCGAGCACACCCTCGGCGCGCTGGGCCGGCTGTCACTCGGCCCGTCCGTAGGAGCCGCGCGCGCGGGCCTGCTCTTCGAGTCGGAGACTTCGGGCGGCCTCCTCTTCGGCGTGGCGCCCGAGGACGCGGGCATGGTCCACGACGGCTTCAAGCGGCGAGGGGAGGCCTGCTGGGAGATCGGCGAGGTGACGGCTGAGATCGGTATAGCCGTCCGCTAGCAGGCCGCCGATAAGGGCCCATTTGCTTCAACTCAGCCCTCGTCTCGCGGCCAGAGGAAGCCGCTCAACTCGAACAGCGGGCGCCCTCGGCCGCAGGTTCAACGTACAGGGAGTACGCCTCACCTGCGACCTTCAGGCGCCGCCTCGCAACTGGACCCTTCTCGACGCCCTGCAGGTGGCGGATGCTTGTCGTGAGGCGCCGGTGTCTGCCGAAGGATAACGGCCCGACGCTCAGGGCTGGGCGGAGCGCTTCAGGAACGCGCGCAACTTTTCCTTCAACTCCGGGGGCAGCGTCGTCTCCCGGAGGCGCTTGGCGGCGTCCACCGTCCCCTTATAAGTCTTCACGAACGCCACGCAGGGGCCGCACCCCTCCAGGTGCCACTCGAGGAGCTCGGCCTGGTGCCGGGGCAGGGAGCCGTCGACGTAGTCGGCGAGCAGATCCATGCACTCCGGGCACTCCATGCTGTCCTCCGCGTCGACCATCCGCCCCTCCCTCGGCTCTGAGGTACTTCTGGAGGAACGATACCACAGCGTGCCGGCGGCGGTCCCGTGGTGTGGCGACGCGACGCGTTGCCTTGCCGCCGGACCCCGTGTACCCTTGGCCCGCTCATGGCCCGCCGTGTGGCGCTCCTGACTCCCTTCGCCTTTCCGTCCGTGAGAGGCAACGCGGTCACCGTCGAACGCATCGCGCGCGGCCTGCGCGTGCGGGGCGCCGATATCGAGGTCTGGGACCTTTCGACCATGGCTCGGGCTTCCATCGAGCGGCGGGCCTCGGAGTACCGCCCGGAGCTGGTCCACGCTTTCCATGCCTACCGGACCGGGCCGCTCGGTCTGGCACTGGCAAGACGCATCGGGCGCCCGCTCGTCGTGACACTCACAGGGACCGACGCCAATCTGGACCTCTTTGACGCCGAGCGCGCCCCGGCCGTCCGCGAGGTGCTCGAGGGCGCGGCCGCCGTCACCGTCTTCCACGACTCGGTGGCGATCCTTGTCGCGCGGGCGGTGCCCGAGATCTCGGCGCGGATCGTGGTCGTGCCGCAGAGCGTGGACCTGCGCGATCCCAGCCCTCCGGACGGCCCATCGCCGAGGGCACGAGAACCCGTCATGCTCTTCCCCGCGGGCATCCGACCCGTCAAGCGGCCGCTCTTTCCGCTGGGCCCGCTCGACTCCGTGGCGGCTCGGTACCCGGGCTTCGAGCTCCGCTATATCGGCCCCATCCTGGATGTCGGCGAGGGCGAGGCGCTTCTCCGCGCGTTGGACGGCCGGCCGTGGGCGCGCCACCTGGGCGAGGTGCCGCACGCCGCAATGGCCGCACAGCTCCGCGACGCCGACGTCGTCCTCAACTGCTCGCTGTCGGAGGGCGGCATGGCCAACTCCGTCCTCGAGGCCCTCGCTTGCGGCCGCGCCGTGCTCGCTTCCGACATCGCGGGCAACCGCTCCGTGATCGAGGATGGCGTCACCGGCCTGCTCTTTTCAGGCACGGGTGACTTCGCCGACAAGGCAGCCCGCCTTCTCGATGACCCCGCGCTCCGCGCGAGGCTCGGCGAGGCCGGGCGCGCGCGCGCCTCGCGCTTTGGCCTTCACCAGGAGATCGATCGCTACCTGAAGCTCTACGTCTCCCTGGCGCCCACCTGCCCATGAAGCAGGCGCTCCACGGTGATAAGTTGACGCGCACAGGAACCGCCCCTATGATGGGTCAAATTCACGGTAGCCGTCGCGTCCCGATGGGAAAGGAGTTGCGCATGCCGCAGTCTCCCACGACTCCTCAGACGCAGGAACAGCGGGTCCGGGGGTTCGTCGCGGATTTCGAAACGCTCCGCGGCGAGGTCCGCAAGGTCATCGTCGGCCACGACGACGTGATTGCCCACGTGCTCATCGGCCTCTTCGCCGGAGGGCACGTGCTGCTGGAAGGCGTGCCGGGGCTCGGCAAGACCCTCCTCATCAAGACGCTGTCCGAGAGCCTCGATCTCTCCTTTTCTCGGATCCAGTTCACGCCCGACCTCATGCCCGGCGACATCATGGGCACCAACATGATCCTGGAGGACGAGGGC